>NZ_JBFROH010000019.1:0-143430 GCF_041471425.1 Vibrio sp. 10N.261.52.C2
AAGCCGCGATGAACCTTTTTAGTTTCTGCTGTATCAGATTCTGTCGTTAAGTTTTCTAACGAGTTAGAATTCGTATTTAGCTGAAATACCGTAGTTTCTTTCCGCTTGAGTGTTCTCTTTGTAAAGTTCATCATCACCGCGAATATCATTCCAACGGTAGTACTCTTCGTTAGTTAAGTTGAACACACCACCACGAATCGTCAGATCCTTCATTGGTTTGTAGTAAGCTGTTAAATCAACAACTGTTGCGCTTGGAAGCTCAGCCTGGCCTGCGTTACCGCCACTTTCGTCATCGAAGTTGATGTCTGAACCAGATTTGTCAGCTGTGTAGTTTAACTTAACGCTAGTGTCGGGTGGACGACACTTGTTACCAAGTGCCGTCTCCCTAAGAACCCAGCGTGCAACTTTCACTGCACTAGGCTCAAGCCTCCACGAAGGCATCGTTTGATACCCAGCAACTTATAAAGCAGTCGAAGCAGGTTCGTTCCAAGAGTTACGAGCTAGCCTTTTAGATTTTCTCTTTACCAAGTATTCTTGGTAAAGAGGGTCAAAGGGTGTCGCTGCACTTCGGATTTTCACATGCCTTTCTATTGGCACTTTGGCTATTTGGAAGAGATTGAACTGGCAATCCATATCCATGATCTTCTGCCAACCGTGAAACTGCCATTGGCCTTTTCGGTTGATGAAGTATTTTAGGGCAATCCAAGTTTTAGACTTTGTTGGATGACGCCTTTTAGCCCAGTGCCATAACGTATGGAATAACTTGTGACCTACATATCCGAATACCTGTTTAGCTACGCAGTGCCGATAATAGTTCGACCATCCCCTGAGTTTAGGATTTATCAGTTTGATAAGATCATTCACTGGAAGGGTTACGTGCTTTTTGATGAGTTCACGCAGATTGCTTAAGAACATCAACGTATTGGATTTACTCGGCTTGATGAGCAGTTTCCCTTTGTACTTCCTATGGTTGAACCCAAGAAAATCAAAGCCATCGTTGATATGAGTAATGTGCGTTTTCTCTTCGGATAATGTTAAGCCTCTTTCCGCTAAGAAATCAGCAATCAACGGTTTGATATCGTTCTCGAGCACTTCCTTTGAAGCGCAAGTGACGACGAAATCGTCGGCATATCCAATAAAGTTAGCTCTTGCTCCTTTCTTAAGCGCGGTAGACTTAATGCGCTGTTCGAGACCCGATAACGTCATCAACATCAAGGTGGGGGATATAATTCCGCCTTGAGGAGTGCCTTCGTCGGTGTCGTAAAACAGCCCTTTGTCTACAAAGCCTGACTTTAGCCATTGCTCCAACATCCGTTTATCGATGGCGATGTTATCCATAAGCCATTGATGCCCGATTTTGTCGAAGCAAGCTTTAATATCTCCTTCAAGAACCCATTTAGCCGATTTCTTTAAAGCCAAACACTTGAAGCACTGGTCGACAGCGTCAGCCGTGCTACGATTTGCTCTAAAGCCATAACTATTCGGGTCGGCAGTTGTTTCTGATATGGGCTCTAGCGATAATAGGTGTAGCGCTTGTTGTGCTCTGTCTATCATGCATGGGATGCCCAGAGGTCGAAGCTTGCCATTCTTTTTGGGGATATAGATACGCCTGAGTGGTTTCGCTTGATAAGCTTTCCGACTCAGTTGATTTACTGCTTTCATACGACGCGTGTCTGTGTTCCAGACAACGCCGTCTATTCCAGGCGTTTTACTGCCTTTATTTTGAGAAACTCGCTTAACAGCAAGAAGTTTTGCTGAGCGAGAGTGAGTCAGTATCCACTGCAATGCTTTTGCTTTGCCGTGTTTACCGTCTCTAGTTGCCTTTGCGATACGCATTTGAAGCTTTAAGACGTTCGCCTCTACGGCCTTCCAGTTAATGGATTGCCACAGTGCACTGTCAGAAGATGCACTAATCTCATTCGAAATCGTCATTTGCTTTTCTTCCTTAATAAAGTTCTTCAAACTCTCTCGCAACGAGAGACCAGTTGGAAGTGGGCTCACTTTCGTGATCAGGCACAAACCTGTATCTGCGTCATTACAATGCAGCCTTTGCTTTTTCCAACCTCCTCTACCCGCATCACTATCGGCCACAGAGGCTTTCCCGTAGGGAGTGATACAGGCTTACCGTGTTCCGTATGTCACGCAATGTCAGTTTAGATGCCCGCTATGGTGCGGAGAGTTCAATGATCACGAAAGAGCATGGGGCAATCTCTTTCCGACTCTCGTGCCTTTTGGCTACAGCGTATTAACCACTTCCGCTGTTTCACAACATAACGCACCTTACGCGGATTCACTTATGTTCATCATGCTGACTACCTAGCACTCACCCGATGTTGTGGTTATCAGGAGGATCGTCCTCTCACGATTTCAATCCCGATTGGAAAATACCAACCTTCGTTACATTGTCAAAGCCGCTACTTTATTCAGGCTCCTAGGTTCATCTGGTGATACAGATGGTTCACTCGTTTAGCGGTGAACAGCGCTTCATACGACTTCACGTCGCACACCCCAATTTTGGTTTGGCGCATCATAGTTAAGACCTAACACCGCATTCCAAGGGTTAACACTATTTAGTGCATTTCCGTTTCCGTCCTCACCCTCTGTGTATGAAGCTACGAAGTGAGTTGAAATACCCTTAGGCGCACCAACCAAGACATCCCATAGTAACGTGTTCGAGAATTCAATCCCCTTTATCGTTGCCGAATCCAAGTTAACGTTAGAATAGTGCGTTGTTCCACCAACCTTTTTCGTAACCACTGTCTCGATAAAGTCATCGTAGTCACTGTAGTAGGCCGCGATTTCAGATGATGAAGCTTGAGTGTTGTGACGATAGCCTAGCTCGTATGAAATACTGGTTTCTGATTTAAGATCTGGATTTGGATCATTTACGTACCCATGTCCAGGGTTATCATATGTATAGTAAAGTTCATCAAAAGAAGGGGCTCTAAAGCCTTGGCTAATTTGGCCAAAAATAGTGCCTGTATCTGTAAGTTTGTATGTTGAACCTAAACGACCAGTTACCGCAGAATCTGAGAAATCACTCAACGTCTCAGTGGTGTTGTTACCAGGATCAGTTGAGAAATAGTCAAAGCGTACACCAGGGGTAACAATAAGTTTGTCATTCACTAAGCTAATTTCGTCTTGAATAAACAAGCCAAATTTTTGCTCCTTAGCATCTGGAGTATATACATAAAGTTGGTTATCAGTAGCAGGATCAGAGTTATACTCCATATTGGTGTTGCTGATGTCACTATGTGTATAAGTTGCACCATACACTAGGTAATGGTTGTTAATTTCTTTATCTAGCTGAGTCTCGATTTCAAGCTTATCTTCAGTGTACTCGTAGTCTTTTGTTTGTAAGTTGTCGTTGTTAGCTGGTACCCAAGGTGGCATACCTGGGCCTGCAGGTTTAAAGCGCTTAGTTACACCATTCTCTTCTTTAGAAATGTACGATACTTTACTCGTTACAGTATCGGCAATTGTGCCATCAGCGAACCAAATGTGCTTAATAGCGAATCGATTTTGCGTTGTGTCATCAGCACCTGTATAGCTATCGTAGCTTGAGTGGTAGATGTCAGAGTCTGAAGTATCTTTGATTAGCTCAGCTAAAAACTCGATACGATGACTTTCGTTTAACTGATATTGCAACTTAACCAAAAGATTATCTGTTGAAGTATCTTGACCTTCTACAGCGTAGTTCTCTAAGTCGTTAGGGTTACGGAAGTTTTGCAACTCTTCACCATCTCGACGAGTGTAGGCTACCAATGTTTCTAGGTCATCGAATCGATTAGCTAATGCAACGTGCTCACTGAAAGAGTTATCTTCTGAAGAGTAAGACAGTTTCGCTTGACCGCCAAAGTCTTCTCCATCTTTTAAGAAATCAGAAGGGTCTTTAGTTTCAAAGGCGACAACACCACCAATAGCGTCGCTTCCGTGTAAACTTGAAGCCGCACCTTTGATAATTTCGACACTTTTCAGCATATCGGGATCGATTGAAATACCGCTAGAGTTAATAAATGCGTAAGGGCCACCATCAAATGAACCTGGTTGCGATGAGCCATCCACTAAAATCTTTACGCGCTTACCTTCCATGCCACGAATGTTGATGGTTTGTGCACCTTGTCGAGAGCTCGAGTTCATCGTTACACCTGGAGTGTATTCGAAGATTTCGTTAACATTTTTTGCCATGTTCTCTTCGATTTGCTCATCGGAGATGACTGCAACAGAAGCCGCTGTATTGATAAGTGTTTGATTCGTGCGCGTCGAGGATACAACAACCTCATCAAATAGGGCATAATCTTCAGCAAAGGCTGACGTTGATGAAAGCGCTAAAACGATTGAAGCAGAGAGTAGGGATTGCTTATACATCTGATAGTTACCTTAGTTCCATAGTATTATCTTGATTTGCGAAGATGATATTGGATCTAAATGATAATTACTATTATTTGCATTTAATTAATTTTCAACTTTATCAACTAATTCATAATTAATGCTCTTAATCACTTGTATTAAAAAGACTTATTCAGTTCCATTCATTCTGTGAATGCTTCTGTTTTTGTGATGTAAATCTCAATTTATAGTAGGAAAGCTATGCATAGCCCAATAACACTTGAAGCATTACACATACTAGATGCTATCGATCGTCGTGGAAGTTTCGCCGCAGCAGCGAATGAAATGGACCGAGCGCCATCATCATTGAGTTACCAAATTCAGAAGTTGGAGCAAGATCTAGACATCATGATTTTTGATCGGTCTGGGCATCGTGCAAATTTCACGGAAGCGGGTCAGTTGATACTTGAGCAAGGTAGAATCATTCTTGGAGCTACAGAACGTCTTGTTAACGAGGCAAGCATTCTAGCCAATGGTTGGGAGCTCGATTTGACCATCGCCTTTGATGGCATTATCCCGATTGCTAACTTTTTCCCACTGGTAGATGAACTAGGAAAAATCAGTAAAACACGCGTTCGTTTGCAAGAGGAAATCTTAGCGGGTTGTTGGGAATCTCTCACAGATGGTCGTGCTGACTTATTGATATGCCCTAAGCTCGATACAATTCCAAACGATATGAAAAGTGACGTAATTGGTAAAATGGAGATGGTGTGGGTCGCGGCATCAAGCCACTATGTTCACAATCGTTCTGGTGAATTCGATCAGAAGGCGAGAGAAAGTTACAGGGTTATTGCCATTGCAGACACCGCACGCGATCAGCCAGCACTAAGCATCAATATTCTAGAGAAACAGCCACGTTTAACCGTGACAAGCTTTCCTGCGAAAGTAGAGGCTTTGACATCAGGACTAGGGATTGGCACCTTACCGAATAGTGTCGCTAAACCTTTGATTGAATCTGGCGTACTACAGCAGATCTCCGGTACAGAACCACAACCGATCGATATTGTTATGGCTTGGCGACGCAACAAAATGGGCGACGCCAAGTCTTGGTGTATCCAACATCTTAAAAAGACATGGGCGTTAAAGTAACGGTAACACCATATCTGCAGTACCATCTTCAAAACTGATATCTAGCTCGAAGCCGAGCTTTTGGGCTAGTGTCAGCATCCCTCTATTCGTTGGCATCGTCATGCCCGACATCTGTTTAGTCTGCTTCGCACGGCAGTAATCGATAACCTTAGTCATAAGAATGCGACCTAGACCAACACCTTTAAGGTCAGAACGAATCAATATTGCGAATTCGGCGTCTGTGTTCTCAGGGTTAATCAGCGCACGGGACACGCCGATGATCGCTGGAACGCCTTGTTCCTCGCGAACGACCACAAAGGCGATTTCTCTATCGAAATCAATCTGAGTGAAATTCGCCAACGCCTCATGATTGAATTCACCGACATCACTAAAGAAACGCTTATAGAGATCTTCCTTAGACACACGGTTAATGAAGTCAGCATGAAGCGGTTCATCTTCGGGAAGAATAGGGCGTAACAACACTTCGGTTCCATCTTTTAGCTGGATACGTTCTTCAAGCTCGACCGGATAAGGGCGAATCGCAAGACGTTCCTGTGGATCGCCTTCGTACGCTTTCAAGATGATATCGGCATCTAATATCGTGAACTTGTCACCATTGGCCAGTACTGGATGGATATCCAAATCATGTATTTCAGGGCAATCCACTACCATTTGCGATATACGTACCAATAACTCAGACAAACCTTCTATATCGATGGGGTTAGGGAGTTTTTGTAGACGAATCTTGCCGCTTTTTATCGCTCGAATAATCAAGTAACGCGCCAGTGTCATGTTGAGCGGTGGAAAAGCAGCTGCGGCATCAATCGACTCATCCCACTCCGAACCACCTTGTCCAAGTAATATGATTGGGCCGAAGGTTTCGTCTGTTGTAACCTTAATACGCAACTCTTGGCCGCCCGCGAGCTTAGCCATACCTTGAATTAACAAGCCGTGGATGTTTGCTGTAGGGAAGGATAATTGAGAACGATCGAGAATTGCCTGAGCCGCATTGGCAACTTCACTGCTGTTTCGCAAATTGAGCATCACGCCTTGTACGTCTGACTTATGTGCAATATCCGGCGAACGTAATTTTACTGCGACGGGATAACCGATCGTTTCAGCGATGTGTACCGCTTCACTTGGGTCAGAAGCGATCCAAGTTGGTAACACATCGAGGTTGAAGCTCTTGAAAAACTGACTGTTTTGGTGAGTATCAAGGCTAACTGTATCTTTATCCAGTAGTTTTCTTTCTATCCAACCTTTCGCATCTGCTAGATCTTCAATGTGTACTTTTTCTGCAGTGGTCGGCGTTTCCATTAACTGACGTTGGTTACGTCTGTACTCGACTAAGTGCATGAATGCGACCACAGAGCTTTCAGGGGTCCGATAAGTTGGGAAACCCGCTTCGGTAAACAGCTTTCGTGCGGGCCTTGCTGTTAGCTCACCAGACCAATTCGTCAGGATGTTAAAGCGCTTGTGGCGAGGGTGCTTCTTAATCGCTTCAATAATTCGTTCTGCCGTTCTAGCGGAATGTGCGACCGCTGAAGGGCTGTGCATGATAAGAATCGCGTCTGCTTCATCGCCATCGAGTAAGATGTTTATAGTGTCGATATAACGTTGATCACCAGCGTCGCCGACAATATCGATAGGATTGCTATGAGACCAACTCGATGGCAAAACCTTGTTCAACTTATCAAGTGTCTCTTCTGAAAACTCTGCGAGCTTACCACCGCGGTCAAATAGGGTGTCCACAGCCATAATCGCAGGGCCGCCACCATTAGTAACAATAGCCAAGCGCTCGCCTCGCAATGGTACTGAATGAGTCAGTGTTTCTACCGCAGCAAACAGTTCATGTAAGTTCTTAACTCGTAGCATGCCGCTGCGTCGGATTGCGGAATCATAAATAATATCTAATGTGTCGGCACCGCCAGTGTGAGCCATTGCTGCGGCTCTGCCTTTCGCCGTTCGACCGCCTTTCAACACCAAAATTCGTCGGTTACGCGAAGCCGCACGCGCTGCAGAAATAAAGCGCCTCGCATCAGTAATGCTGTCTACATAAAGCAATATCGCTTCGGTGTGAGAGTCGGTACTGAGATAATCCAATAACTCCGAGAATTCGATATCGCTACCATTGCCTATAGAGATAAACGCCGAAAAACCGATCTCTTTGTCATTAGCCCAATCGAGAATAGTGGTACACACAGCTGCAGACTGAGAAACAAAGGCGATCTTACCGGGTAATGCTGTCACAGGAGAGAATGAGGCGTTTAAATTTAACCAAGGGACAATTACTCCCAAACTATTGGAACCTAACACTCGAATGTTGTGTTTTTTGGCAATCGCTAGGCATCGTTCATCATACGTCTCACCATTATCGCTTTCTTGCTGCATGTCTGAAGAAAGCATAATGACAGAGGCTATACCTTTCTCAGCCAGTTCTTCAAAAATAGCGACATTACGGGTCGCATTGGTACACAAGATTGCGAGGTCAGGAACAATCGGTAACGACAAAATGTTCTTGTAAGAAAGCACACCGGCCACTGAATCATATTTCGGCGTAACCGGCATCACCGCACCTTTAAAATCCCCATGCAACAAATTGTTCATAACAATATATCCTGCGCGTGTTTCTCGTTGAGAAGCACCAACAACAGCGATTGAACGGGGTTTAAGTAGGGGATCAAGATGATTCATAGACATATCCTAGCAATGCACGTAAGTTCATCGTAACTTACTTTGCACTCACAGGTTGATGGCAAATTCACCGAATTCAGATGAATAAGCAAACACTGCATAAAGTTTGTGAAATAGGTCACCCACTAATGGTGTATAATCCCAAAGTTAACTTGATTCTAAACCGACGTATCGGCATGATTTATAGTAATTATTATTAAGGATATAGAGCTTTCCATGAAAAAATTTGCAATTGTGACTTTGCCACTGCTCTTGGCTGCGTGTGTATCTGACGACTACGTTACCAATGTCACTTCAGATAGTTATCAAGAAGAGTACAAAACGGCAAAAGTTGAAGCTCCAGTTGTATCTCAATCTGAGCAAACAGGCGTTGTTGAAGAAAACGTTGTCAACGTGATCAGAACTGAACCTGTTGAACAGAAAGTCACTCAAACGACTAAAGCTAAGCCAGTTGCAGTAGTGACAGGACCAACGAAGAAACAACAAGACATGAACCAGCGTTTTGGTTACACAGTTCAAGTTGTTGCTGTTGGCAGCCAAAGTAAAGTCGATTCTTTCGTGAAAATGCTACCTACGACTTCTCAGCCAGTTTGGGAAAACTACAAAATGGTTAACGGCACTAAGTGGTTCACGGTACTTTATGGTGACTACGCAACACGCTTAGAAGCTAAAAAGGCAATCTCAACACTGCCGAACACTTTCCAAAACTTGAAGCCGTTCGTTAAAAGCATTGATGACATCAAGAACTCTGAATACCCAACGCTTAACAAGTTGAACTAAGTTTTGATTCATAAAGAAGGGGCAAATGCTCCTTCTTTTGTTTTAAGACTCGCTGTTTTGTTTAATAGTTAATCGCTCGATCTTTCGAACGCAATTTTAACAATCAAAACACTGTACCTATCTCGACTTTTGTTTATCATTGAAGTCAGTACTCCTAGTTTCAAGGACCGAATTTACCCATGAACACCACAAACATCCTTCTACTTTGCGGCGGTGGATCTTCAGAGCATGAAGTATCTTTAGTTTCAGCCAATTACCTTTTTGAACAACTGAATAGCGTTGCAGATTTTAACGTTGTAAGAGTTGAAATTAAGAACGAAGGCTGGTGTCTTGATTCAGGTGAATTGGTTTATCTTGATATTAACGACCAAACCTTACGCGGTGACAATTTAGCATCTAAAGTCGATTTCATTGTGCCTTGCATACACGGTTTCCCAGGTGAAACAGGTGACATTCAATCACTGTTTGAAATGGCTAAAATTCCATACCTAGGTTGTGGTCCAGAAGCAAGCAACAACAGCTTTAACAAAATCACGTCAAAGCTTTGGTACGACGCACTTGGTATTCCAAACACGCCGTACCTGTTCTTATCAGACAACAATGATCAAGCTCACTCACAAGCAACTCAAGTATTTGAAAAGTGGGGTAAAGTGTTTGTGAAAGCGGCTCGTCAAGGTTCTTCTGTAGGTTGTTACCAAGTTAACCAAGTAGAAGATTTAAGCGAGGCTATCAACAAGGCGTTCACTTTCTCGGACCAAGTATTGGTTGAGAAATCAGTGGTGCCTAGAGAGCTAGAAATTGCTGCTTATGAAATCGATGGCGAGCTACACATCAGCAAGCCGGGTGAGGTGATTGCACCGAATGGCGCATTTTACTCTTACGAAGAGAAGTACAGTGCAGACAGCCACTCGATCACTGAAGTTGAAGCAAGTAATTTAACTGACGAACAGCGTGAATTGATTGCAGACAGCGCACGAAAAGTCTTCACCCAGATGAAGCTTCGTCACTTGTCTCGTATCGACTTCTTTTTAACGCAAGACAACGAGATCTACCTGAACGAAGTCAACACCTTCCCAGGTATGACGCCAATCTCCATGTTCCCTAAAATGGTTGAGCATGACGGCCACAAATTCAGCCAGTTCTTAGAAAACTGCGTGAGAACAAGCCTTTCTTAGGTTTCTAACTCGTTTTCGTTCACTTAGAGCTGAACCCAAAAGTGCCTTAAGCTTTCGCCAAGGCACTTTTTGTTTTTAAAGCTAGCCGTTTTTTACGAATCTATCATTTAGCCACAACTTATATCCAAGTAATTACGAACCGTTTATTGCCAAGGTATTAGCGCCTTAAACTTCATCTTCTCACTCTCAGCCGTTCCCGTGAAACCCACATATTGGGCTGGCATGGCAGGGCTAAGCCAGCGACCAAAGTCCTGAATCTCTCTAACCTTAAGACCTTGTTTCGACAACTCTTGTGCAGCACCAACACGAATCGAATTTCCAGAGAAATGGTGATTTTCTGGCAGTTGAAGTAAGTCGCTAGCTCTTCTCAATATCCTATAGATGGACGAATCATCTAAAGGCTGCAAACCAATATTCTCATGCTTGTCTATCGCACGAAATACTGGCAAGTCATCTTGTATACCAGTAAACGAAAGCCAACGTTGAAGTGCAACACTGGCTATTTGTGACAACTGATAAGCCGAATCTTTGACTGTTACTTGGTAATGATCTTCAACGTACTCAACATCACTCATCGATAACAACTTAAGCTCTGAGCGCTTTAAAGCACACTCGAACATCACGTTATAAATAGCAATGTCTCTGATCTCTTTCAGGTTTGCTTTCTCATGGGAGAGTAACGTATTCAAATCAGTGAGATGCACAGATGTCATAGCATTGGTTTGTTTAGCGTCACCGGCCATTTGAGATTGTAAGTGGAGTAGGGTAAAGCGAACTTGCCTGTGCTTGATCGGGTTAGCAAAGCTCAACACAGTATGTAACATGCTAAGCGTTGCAGTGTAACGTTTTAGCGATGCGTATTTTCTATCGTTAGACTCCGTTTCAAGAAAACGACGAACAGCGGTTATAGATGCGGGAAGTGTGTTAATACGATGTTTGGTACAGAACGCATGATAGCGATTCCAATCACTGTAAATGCCCAACAGTGAATTGCGAGAGTATTGAAATCCTGTCAACTCATCTATAATTTCTACTGTCGCGTTGCTGTTTAATTTTTCAACAAATGAATTAATTATCACAGAGTCAGTTAAAATAGGGACTTTTTTTCTCAAATTACCATACCTCGACAGGTGTTTTTACCATATTATGCTTGATATCATTATTAGTATACTTATGATTAATGCAGTGAAAACAGAAAGATGATTAATAGATATGGCTAATTCAATTTACCGAAGCGTCCATCTTCAATCGATAGATGCTAACAACACAGTTTGGCGTGCTAAGTTAAAAAACAACGTTATTCAGGGCAACCTAGCTGCCGTGAAAAAGAGTATTGATTGGTGGATTGATACCGCATCTATTATTGATCCAAAAGAATTCATGTCATTAAATAAGTCGAGAGGAACTGGTGGCTCGACTGAAAACTTCAACGGCTACCAAATCAAGAATGACACCGGTGAGCCTAATGCGTGGTATTGCATGTTTAACGGTCGCTTAATCAAAGGCGGCAAGGTTGCAATCCAACGCCATATAGAAGCTTACTTACTCGCAAAACAAAAAGCAGAGCAACAAAAGAAGTAAATTATGAGCCTAGTATATTCAACAGAAACAGGTCGCATTAAGCCTGAAGAAGAGAAAGTCCAACGTCCTAAAGGCGATGGTATCGTTCGAATCCAAAAAGAAACCAAAGGCCGTAAAGGCAAAGGCGTTTCTGTCGTAACTGGCTTAGACCTAGATGACGCACCATTAAAACTAATGGCAGCAGAACTCAAGAAAGTTTGCGGCTGCGGTGGCTCAGTAAAAGATGGCAACATCGAAATTCAAGGTGACGCGCGCGACAAGATCAAAGCGCACCTTGAAAAGAAAGGCTACAAAGTTAAATTTGCTGGCGGTTAATCTCTAACTAATACCAGGGTTAAAATCGAAGATTATTATCACTGGTTATTAGGTATTTTATGGTAAATAGCCAGTTTGGTTAAATACACAGTATAAATTAGAGAATATCGGCACAATACAAAGGCAGGGCATCACACAAAGATACCTGCCTTATAAACATCAAAATCAATTTAACATAACGTACATAATACGCATCAAAAATGTAAGCGCAAAGTTGTAATGTCACTATTTTCCAAAGTTAAAATGTCCCTTTAGCTCATCACCACTAGGCTTAATTGATATTGGTAAACGCTATGGACATAACAACATGCTGGTGACTATGAGTGATTCAGAGATCAATCGTTTTAAAGTAATTGAAGATGTGTGTCAGCGACGGATACGTCGGGCCGATGCTGCCGAGATCCTCAGCTTGAGTGTCCGTCACATCCAACGCCTGATGAACCGACTTCGTAAATACGGTGCGAGCGGATTGGCTCATCGCGCTCGCGGTAAGCCTAGCAATCATCGTTATTCAAGTGGTTATCGAAACTGCACAACTTGCCCATATCAAACGAAACTTTACGTCAATGGATGATCGCCGACGGACTGTGGCTTCCACATTCACAACGCAAACCTCGAGTCTATCAGCCTCGTTACCGTCGTGATGGCTTGGGTGAACTTATCCAAATTGACGGCTCCCATCATGACTGGTTTGAAGGCCGCAGCGACAAATGCTGCCTATTGGTGTTCATTGATGATGCGACTGGCCGCTTGATGAACCTAAGATTCAGTGAGACAGAATCCGCGTTTGACTACATGATGACCACGCGTGAATACCTCAATGAGCACGGCAAGCCCATCGCATTTTACAGTGACAAGCACTCTATTTTTCGAGTGAATCAGGAGAAACACAAACAAGTTGGCCAAACTCAATACGGGCGCGTGTTGAAAGAACTGGCGATAGAACTCATCTGTGCCAACAGCTCCCAAGCCAAAGGCCGCGTTGAGCGAGCCAACCTCACGCTGCAAGACCGACTGGTTAAAGAGATGCGCTTACAAGGTATCGACACCATCGAACAAGCCAACGCCTGGCTTCCCTACTTCATCGCCGATTTTAACCATCGCTTTGCTAAGCCCGCTCAATACCCAAAAGACATGCATCGTCCGGTTCGAGAGTCCAAGCAAGAACTCGACGATATTTTCAGTTGGCAAGAAACTCGTAAGCTCTCTAAGTCACTTACATTTCAATACGATAAAGTGATTTATCTCATTGAACCTACTGAAGAAAACAGCCGATTAACGCACGAAAACGTCAAGATACTCGACTACCCAAACGGTGAAATCGCCATCCAATACGGGCATCGAAAACTCGAATTCAAAACCTTCGACAAACTCGAGCACGTTCAACAAACCCAAATCGTCGACAACAAACGCCTCGGCCAAGTTTTAAAATTTGCTCAGCAACAACAAGAAGAATTCGAACAACAACAGCAACGAACCCGCAGCAAGAAAGCCCCCAAGCGCCGTGCACAACAAAGAGCCCTTCAAACAGCCCCTCGAGCCATCAACCCTGTCCTCACCGAACCATTCAAAGCTTCCAGTCGAAAGACCTAACAAGGGGACATTTCTATTTGGGACAAATGAGGACATTTTAAAATGGGATTGACATAATAATACGTGTAGTTAATTCTAAAGGTAGTATTCTCATCTTTTGTCCTTAAAATCCTTGTTCCAACTGACTCTCACGCTTCTTGCGCCGTTCAGAGTTTTCTTATCGCATTTGAAATCTAATAATTATATGTACGGCCAGCGTCTACACAATTCAATATTCATTCAGAAAATCTAATTGACGCGAAACTTTGTCCGTCTGGTTTAACTTATATGCCACTTCTCTGTTTGCACTAACGGTTCGCTGCGCTGTGTGCAATTCTTGTAAGCATTGCTGTTGTTTCTATTCCAGATTTCACACACGCGACCAATGTTTCTTATCAACTGCACATGCTTAGCTCTCGTTTAAATCCATCAACTAATAAAGTTCGTGTGTCTTATGTAGACCCGCACACAGATTTTTCAAACCTTCTTAACGATTCTCTCTAGAGTTAGTACTTTGTGTTCAGTTTGCATAGATTCATTACACTTATTGCTGGTACACAACACCGATACTTGGGAGATCCATAATCACGGTTTGCCCTGAAATTACGTTCAATTGGACTTAGGTAGCTTTGGTAATAAACCTAAGAGTTACTTTAAACCCATTGCGCTTAGTTTTTCTTTACTTGTTTTCTCTAACTGATATGCCTGCTTTGAAGTCGCAATGGTGTTACCGCCTGAGATTAGAAAGCTTATAATGTTTATCGACACATGTAATCAATAAGTAAAGTGACACTGTAGCTAGCTGTACAGGTAAAGCTTGGTCCTATGGAACACAAAATAAAGAACCCAAATAATAACTGTATATTTACACAGTTAAATTATTATCCCCTTAAAAACGTTACCTTTCGTATAAATACCGAACAAAAACAACGCTATTTAGGCATATATCTGTCGCTGGGCGCGTATTTTTGCCTAGCAATCACGCTAGTGTCGTTGATCTCTTTTAATACGCTCATGGATAAGAACTACATCATCACACCTGACAGATAGCCTACGCGCGAAAATACGGACAGAGACCACGATGGTGGCACCGTAGGCTCATTACATAAGTCAGAAGATGGAATTAAGTTACAGCGTGACTTTGAACAAACCTATAGCTTACCCTTCTGTGAAATTGAGTACGTTAAGAGATCGACCCAAAATAAAGGGCTCGATCTCTCAACGTTCGATTCGGTCACCATCAATATAGAATATGAAGGTCAAGAGGAGCCAAGGTTTCGATTCTACATACGTAACCACGACGACAACTACAGCGATCAAAGCGACCCTATTTCTAACAAGTTCTATCGCTTAGACTTATCATTCCCCAATAGAAAACACATCGATTTAGCATTCTCAAATTGATACGCGCCGCATTCCTTAATCGACTTCTACACAACACCTTACGCCTCGTAAGCTTTTTAAATACTTATTCTGTAAAGCACATATGTGGCAACGAAGCTTGCTCTAAGCGGTGGTAAGCCATTCGCGATATCGGTTTTGAACATTACCGCTGTGGATTGTTTCACTCTGTTCTTAGATAAAATCCTCATTTGTCTGCTTCTGATCATTCATGGATTCTCATCCGTTCAAAATACAAGTCACAACGTCACTAGCCGTAAAAACACCATATATTTAGCCATTTAGACTTGGTGACACAAATACTGACACCTAAAGTGGCGATTGTTTTACTTTCAGATCTTGCTGTAATTTAATTACAACTCAAAGCCAAGTAAAGCCTGAGAAGTTAATTACTCTGACGTAACTTGTTGAATAAAAAGTATTTAAGAGTTTTGGACAGGTCGGGATTTAGAGAAACTAAAGAGTAGGTATGTACGAGATAATATACTAGAGGGTAATATATTTAGTTATAGTGCACTATCGTATTAAAAAAGAAGGGCTGATGCCCTACTCTTCTTTATTACTCATTTCTTCACGGATTTGCTCAGCAACGATTTTGATAGCTTGTGCTGTGCTGATGCCTTGGGTCATCATTTCTTGAATTCGTTCAACAGCTTTCTGTTGTTCTTCGTGAGAAAGGGTTGGTAAGTCGTTTAGCATGCTCTGCTCCTTTATTTAGGAGCAGAACTATATAAGGACTGTTAGTAACTAGCAAGGAAATTGATGGATGCACCCATTGCATTTTCATTCGTGTAGTTAGCACTTAGATCTAGCTGAAACAAGTTCAATGGCGAGATACCAACACCAGCTGTCACTGTTCCTTCTGAATCAGAGTAAGCCAGGTTCTTGTAATACCCTCCCCTTAGCTTAAGCTGACGTAACAGGTCGACTTCAGTACCAACACGAATCATCTGTTCGTTGTCTTCGAACGAAGTAAACTTCTCCGCTTCATTCAAATCATAATCAACACTCAACGTAAAGTAATCAGAAACGATCCCCGCACCAACAGTGTAGACAGGCCCCAGGTTATAAGAATGACTCGATGTTACTGTTCTTGTAGCCCCTGTGCTGCTTGTTAGCTGTTGGCTAACGGATTTAGTTTCAATCTCACGGTCTATAATATTCGTTGCAGAAAAACCCACTCTAAATGGGCCGTAAAACCAAAGCGCACCTGCATCAATATTAAATGTAGTTTCCGCGGTGTCGTTTTCTCGAACATCACTTAGATCGTAGTTTTGTGCCGAGGCAATGTAGTTATACGTATAGATTCTTTGGAGTTTTGGAGAAATACCAAACGACAAATGTTGTCCCATGAACGTTTGATATTTTGCTAATGATATACCAGCTTCCATAATGCCAATAGAAACAGCTTTAACAGCAGTTAACTCAGCATTAACCAAGTCACTATTAGCAGCGTCACTAGATGTATCAGGGGTTACAAATGATTCAGTGTATGCTTTTGCAAATACGTTTGCTGCAATATACTGATTTGGTAGAGCGAATGCTACAACACCACCTAAATCAACATTCAGGCTATCACCATTAAGAGCATCTAGATCAGAACCAGTCACAGTACCTGACTCAATGCTGTCAACTAAATTATCGATATCATCAACTAAGTTATTAGGGTCATTATAATTACCGCCAAAACTTGGCGTGATCATTCCCATGTCATCATTACGACGATAAATGGCAACAAGTGCTGGGTTATAGAATGGAGCAGTTAGGAAGTTTGCTGAAACAACACCAACACCACCCATCGCATCACCACGCGCTTCAATGGCGTAGTTTGCTGCTGAAAGAGGAAGACTGGCGAATGCAATTGACGCTGCGAGTAGTTTTGTAGTTTTTTTCATGCCGTTTATCTTTGTTAGATCCCTTACATAGTTAACGGCACAATTTTAAATTACTTTAACTCTTCTTCGCTAGAAATATCATAAGTTTTACTGATAGTTTGTGCTTGTTCTATCGCTATGTCGCCTTGCCAGCGTGAATGCACCATTGAAACCGCTAAAACATAGCGATCATTAGGAAGTTCTTCACCAGTAAGGTTCATTGGATAATCAGATTCGTAGCTCTTGCCCCAGACCTGTTCATAGTGTTCATCAACGTAATCGTACAAACCGATTTCGAGCTTAGGGAGCGGACAATAAGGATTGAGTAGTTCTTTTTTATCGATTCGCCACGTGTCTTTTGATGCCCAGCGAACTTGTTGACGCATGGCAACTTCACCCAAAACAACCCAAGTGCTCCAAGACTTTCCGCCATCACCTTTAACGCTTAAACGGTATAAACCGGATTCAAGTTGAGAGGCTAAATTGTAACGCTTGCGGTATAGACTCACCGATGCGTTGTTAACCACTTCACTGTCTTTGGTTAACTCACTGTCCGAAGAAACGATCTTATCGACCCACTTCTCGAAGGTAATGTCTTGAATGTTGTTTTCGGATTCAACATTAATCGATACACGAAAGGTATCTCGGCCAGGGCTTTGAATGATGTGTCTTTTAACGACGACTGAACTAATCCAATCTGGGAGTGTTTTTCTGGTGAGAGTTTTACCACAATCTTTGTTCAATGCTTGATCGAACAGTTCATTGAGGTGATCTTCTCGTGATTGAGACGAGTTGATTTGCCAAACTTCCACTAATGAGTCAAACATCTGAGGTAAATCATTATCTAGCAGATGTTTATGAACTTGAGTCAGAGCATCGCTGCTCTTAAACCAATCCGTTGCTTGCGCGGTATTCGCTACGCAAGAAAACATTAATAGTGGAAGTAAGGCTATTCTCATTACGCTTTCATCTTGTAACCAACGCCACGCAGCGTTTCAATTTCTAGACCCGGCAGTTTCTGTCTTAGTTGCAGAACGTGCGTGTCTACCGTACGTGTTGTTGGGAAATGGTTGTAACCCCATACATGGTCAAGCAGTTCATCACGTGTAAACACACGTCCAAGGTTACTTGCCAAGAACAGTAGAAGGTCAAATTCAGTGCGCGTTAACGTTACTTCCTGTTCATTGAAAAACACTTCACGTGTCGCTTTATCGATAACAAGATTCTGAGCGATAACTTTTGATGCATCTTGTTCTTCAGAATCTGGCAGGCGAAGTTGAGCACGAATTCGAGCAAATAGCTCAGCCTCTGCGAATGGCTTTGTTAAGTAGTCGTTTGCACCTGAATCTAGGCCCGCTACTTTGTCTTTTACTGTCACGAGAGCCGTCAGCAAAATAACTGGGATATCTTTCTTTTTCTTCCAACCTGGAAGTGAATCTACTGAGTCGCCATCAGGAAGTTGACGGTCTAGAATCACTAGATCCGCTTGTTCCCAGTAGCCTTCAACTTCAGAGATCAGTTCTGCATGCAAACATTCATATCCAGCTTGCTCAAGGCTAACTAATAAACCGTCAGCTAAATTTTTATCATCTTCAACGAGAAGCAATGTCTGTTTCACAAGGTATCTCCAAAATAAATGTTGTTGGGGGGCCGATAAGCGTCATGTGACCGCCCATTTTTCCAACCATAGATTCCACTATCGTCAGACCTAAACCGAGTCCACTCTTACTTACGAATGGCTTTCTTAGTTGCCCCCAATCTTTGCGAGACAAGTCTCCATTATCTATAACTTTGAATGTCAGCTTCTTGTCAGAAGTATTCAGTTCTAGAATTACTGGAGCCACACCGTATTTCACGGCATTTCTGATTAGGTTATCGATGCACGTTCCCAACCAATATACGTTCACTTTTGCAGCTATATCTTTGTTTACACGGAGTTCAATCCCCGGCGCAAAGTCTTCTTCAACTTTGTATTGGAGCCACTCTTCAACACTTGGCACCCACTCTGTTGCGAGCGGTTGATTATCTGATTGCAGGTAATCTTTACTTGCTTCCGCCAACTGTCTTAAACGGCGTGTATCTTCACACAGCCTACGGAACTCATCATATACCGATTCTGGTAAGTGTTCGAACTCACGCCTGAACCCTTCCACCGTCAATGACAAACTCGCAATCGGCGTTCTTAATTCGTGCGTTAGGATTTGAAGAACCAGCATGCGACTCTTCATCTCTTGTTTCTTGCTGTTCCAGCGGTAAATCGCCCAACCTAAGACAAGCATGATGTTGGCAATAACCAAGATAAACATGGCGACTTGCAGAAGCTCTGAATGATCTTCTATTTCCCAACACACATTACCACGCTGGACAAAACAGCTTTTACCTTCTGAAGACAAGCTAAACGATAACCCAGCAAGCGTGGCATTTTCGTTCCAGACTGATTTTTTATACAGGTAATATCTGTCGCCGCGTTTTACCCACATCTCATCAAGCTCAACAAACATACTGTCACCCGCTAACAGCGCGGTGATTGCTTCGCTATCCATTTGTTGCAAGCGAGACAGTAGTTCATCGTGTTCGGTGTTTGGTCGCTCTTGAATATGCATAAAGCGCTTCAGAGAGTCGAATTTTTCTGGGTACTTCTCAACGTATCGTGCCGCATAAGAACCGCCGCCTGGGTGAATCAAACCACTACGGCTAAACCAACGGTCAGAAAGCTTGGTGCCTTTACACATTGCACGAGTAAAAACTAAAGGCTCAGTAATCAAAGGGCTTAACGGCAGTTTACCACTACAGGTTTTTGATAACTGGTACAAGCGCTGAATGTCTTTTAACGGGTACTCTGCTGTTTGTGGCAGCATAGAAGACGGCATGATCAAACGTGTTGGATAATCAGCCTGTAGCACTCGAATATCGTAAGATTCGATTGCCGTTTCATGATCAAAGAGTTTGGTGAAATTATCGATACGCTCAGGTAAAGAGTCAGCAAATGCGTTTGCAGACACAGACAACGTAGCGATAAGAAGAGTAAATGTTCTTTTGATGATCACAAACCAACGCAAATTCATATAGATCAACCAAATATATACCATTCGCTATCAAAGATAAATTTTTAACCGCATGAAAAACATTGAGAATGGCGAGCTACAGAGATAAAGGCCAATATATTACGGCCACATTGTACATACGTACTAGTAGGCTGATTGGCAAGCCAAACCTCAATTGCGACAAGTTTTGCATCAGGCTTCGTCAACTTCGTATCAACTGAGATCACACATAGAGTCGCTTTCGTAAGATAAAAAAAGGAGCTCAAATGAGCTCCTTATCGAGTTGTTACATATTGTTTAGAGGTGATCTCTATAGATGTTCTAAGATACTTAGACAACTCTTTTTAGCATCGCCAAACAGCATCTGCGTGTTCTCTTTGAAGAACAGTGGGTTTTGCACACCGGCGTAACCTGTGTTCATCGAACGCTTGAATACGATAACATTCTGAGCGTTCCAAACTTCAAGTACTGGCATACCAGCAATTGGGCTGTTTGGATCTTCAAGTGCTGCAGGGTTTACGGTGTCATTCGCACCAATTACCAATACAGTATCTGTCTCATCGAAGTCATCGTTGATTTCGTCCATTTCTAGAACGATATCGTAAGGCACTTTCGCTTCAGCAAGCAGTACGTTCATGTGACCCGGTAACCTACCAGCAACTGGGTGGATACCAAATCGAACATTAATGCCCTGCGCTCGTAGCTTCTCAGTGATTTCATGCACTGGGTATTGTGCTTGAGCTACTGCCATGCCGTATCCAGGAGTGATGATTACTGACTTAGAGTTTTTCAGCATATCAGCCACATCTTCAGCTGATGTTTCGCGGTGTTCACCTTGCTCTTCATCACCATCAGACACAACCACTTCTTGGCCGAATCCACCAGCAATAACGCTGATGAAAGAGCGGTTCATCGCCTTACACATAATGTAAGACAGAATCGCACCCGACGAACCAACCAATGCACCAGTTACGATAAGCAGATCGTTTGCAAGCATGAAACCTGCCGCTGCTGCTGCCCAACCAGAGTACGAGTTCAGCATAGAGACAACTACTGGCATATCTGCACCGCCAATCGATGCCACTAGGTGGTAACCGAATGCGAATGCGATAAGTGTCATCACCATTAGTGCGAACATGCTGCCGTCTGCTTTAACGAACATGATCATCAGCAGTGTAGAAACTACGATAGCCGCTAGATTCCACTTGTGCTTATGAGGGATGTTCAATGCAGACGAAGAGATAACGCCACGAAGCTTACCAAACGCAACAATAGAACCCGTGAACGTCACCGCACCGATAAACACGCCAAGGAACACTTCCACTAGGTGGATCACGTGCTCTGCATGAATATCTGCAGGGTTGATAGAAACAGTAGCAGGTGGATCGATGTAGCTGTTATAACCTACAAGTACTGCCGCCATACCTACGAAGCTGTGCAGAATTGCAACCAGCTCTGGCATTTCAGTCATTTCTACTTTTCTTGCGTAGTGGATACCAATACCACCACCGATCACCATAGCAATGATGATCCATACAATACCTGCAGAGTGAGGACCAAAGATCGTCGCGATCAACGCAATTGCCATACCCGTGATACCGTAATAGTTACCTGCACGCGCAGATTCCTGTTTCGATAACCCAGCCAAGCTCATAATAAAAAATACAGCAGCAACAATATAAGCTGCTTGTACTAATCCTTCAGACATCTGTTACTCCTTAGTCTTTACGGAACATTTCAAGCATACGTTTGGTCACGGTAAAGCCACCAAAGATATTGATACTTGCAATTAATACGGCAATAAATGATAAGAACGTGACGACGCCACTTCCTTGTCCGATCTGTAACAGTGCACCGACTACAATGATGCCTGAAATCGCGTTAGTCACGGACATCAAAGGCGTATGCAGAGAATGGCTTACATTCCAAACTACGTAATAACCCACCACACAAGCGAGAACAAAAACGGTAAAGTGAGATAAGAACGCAGCTGGAGCAACCGAAGCTACCCAAGCGAATGCACCAACAGCTACCGCCATACCCGCCACTTTCTTAATTGGAGAAACAGGTTCTTCAACTTTAGGCTCTGGTTTGGCCGCTTTTGGCTTAGCTTGTTGTGGTTGAGCTGAAACTTGAATTGGTGGAGCTGGCCAAGTGACCTCGCCCTCTTTAACCACAGTAACACCACGCAGAACAACATCTTCAAAGTCGATTTTGATGTTGCCATCTTTCTCTTTGCAAAGCAGTTTCAGAAGGTTAACTAGGTTCGTTGCATACAGTTGAGATGATTGAGTCGGCAGTCGACCAACCATATCAGTGTAACCAACCACCTTCACACCATTAGCCGTTGTAATGACTTGATCCGCAACCGTGTATTCACAGTTACCGCCATTGGCCGCCGCAAGGTCTACAATCACACTACCTGCACTCATGCTGTCTACCATCTCTTTGGTAATCAGCTTCGGAGCCGGGCGACCTGGAATCAGCGCCGTTGTAATGATGATATCAACGTCTTTTGCTTGAGCTGCATAAAGCTCTTCCGCTTTCTTATTGAATGCTTCAGACATCTCTTTTGCGTAGCCGTCACCAGCACTGGTATCTTCCTTGAAATCCACTTCCAAGAATTCAGCACCCATCGACTCAACTTGTTCTTTAACTTCAGGACGAACATCGAATGAACGAACGATTGCACCTAAGCTACCCGCAGCGCCGATTGCCGCTAGGCCAGCAACACCAGCACCTGCAACCAGTACTTTTGCTGGCGGAACTTTACCCGCAGCCGTAATCTGACCCGTGAAGAATCGACCAAACTCATGCGCCGCTTCAACAACAGCACGATAACCCGCGATGTTTGCCATAGAACTCAATGCATCTAACGCCTGAGCTCTTGAAATTCGTGGTACAGAATCCATCGCCATCACGTTGATGTTACGACTGGACAATTGTTCCATTAATTCTGGATTTTGGGCAGGCCAAATAAAGCTGACCAATGTTGCGCCATCTTTAAGAATATCGATTTCATTTTTAAACTCGTCAACGATCGGAGCGTTAACTTTAAAGATAATATCGGATTTCCAAGCTTCATCTGCGGTGACAACTTTTGCTCCAGCTTGTTCATAAGCTGCATCTTCAAAACTTGCTAACGCACCTGCTTGTGATTCAACACAAACTTCAAATCCTAATTTTAGAAGCTGTTCTACCGATTTCGGCGAAGCAGCGACTCGCGTTTCACCAGCGAGCGTTTCTCTTGGTACACCAATTTGCATAGCTATTCCTTGACTATTGGCACGAATGACTTATTCGTTTGTATCTAACGACAACTAATACTTCAAGCGTTTTGTTCAAAGAACAGGAAAAGTTATTACTTATAACGATTTGGATGGAGTTTGAGCGCTTCATTTGGATAAATGACGACCGTCTCGAACGAAGAGGTCAAACCACTTGCAAATAATCCTTTTAATAACAACCTACTAGCTGTTCTTTGTCCCTAAAACTAAAAAGAGCTTTCAGCATATACACTGAAAGCTCTCTAAATTATGACCAACATCAATTCTAACCCTAATTGGCTAGCTAAATATATTGTCGCCCATTTGGTCGATGAACATCTGCGATTTTTTGAGCATCAATTCGTCGGCATCTTGTTTGTTTGAAACAACATCTGAACGAATAAAACGGTGAGTTTTGATTTCACCATCGAATTCTTTCTCGATTCGCCCAGCAACACGGTATTGACCAGATTCTGCAATGGCATCTTGATAGATATTGAAACCCTTATATTCGACTGGCTCAATCTCTACTTTTTGTTCGGTTTTTTCTTTGCCACCAAATAATCTAGAAAAGAATCCCACGTTTTTACTCCTTAAATGACCGTATTCACCCTAAACTATCATGACTGTTTACGGTTCAACAACGGCTTTTCATACCATTGCAATTCTACGTCATCGTCAAAATTGTGTTGACTAAATATAACAGGCACATTGTCATCACGTTCACGTCTTCGATCGTCAATAATCATACTTTCTGCATTTTTGACCGCGATCTCACTATTGCGTTTATAGAGCACCAATTTGTCTTCTGGCAATGCTGACAGAAAATCGATATCAAAACGAATATAGATAGGTTTTAGCTGGCCCAAAGCCAAGCACGCGAGATCGGCCAACTGTTCGTTGGTATAACTAGACACATATTCCTCGGTAGCCAATACATGACCGACCAGAGTTTCCATATAGTTATGTACATCAACACTAATTTGCATACCACACCTCCATTTGTAGCGGTTTTTCTAGTCGCAGTCGTTTCTAAAGTCACTTGAAACCATGCAATTCCTAATAGCTTTCTATAACTCAGTTATAGGTTTTACTGTCCATAGTTGAAACTTAGGCATTATTTAATCTTACTCTGACTTCATTACAGATCTTCGTCGCTTAATGAAAAGGTCACTCAATGATAACTGATCATCAAGCCCTTTAAGTGACAGCGCCAACGTAAGAGCAGCAGAGCAGATTTTGTTAAGTATCTATAACGACTAATTAATTTCTCATATATACTGTGTAGTTCGTTCTAAGGTTAATAGCAACTCAAAATACATATAAAAATGATTGCACCAATAGCGACCTATGACTATGTTTTTGCTCTAATTTAGGCAAAAAGCTTGGCAATCGCTTGTTTAACCGTATCCTACGCATAGTATTAAATAATAAGATCATCAATATAGTTAGGCTCACCACATAAATGGCATCATCTTTTGTAACGTCGAGCATGTTTCGATTTTGCTTCCCTTTAGTCCTGTTAACAATTTTGCTCGTTGGTATGGACAACGTCATTCTCGTGACGGACTCAAATTTAGGGTTTGCTAGCAACCTCCCTTACATTTTATTGAGCGTTGCGGTTCTGCTATGCCATACGTTCAGACAAGGTCGAATGGCGATGGTATCGGTGACCATGCTTGTCGCTTATCTGATCATCCAAGTTCGCTTACAAACGCCTCTCAATACTGGCACAACGCTATTAGAGCTCTCGTTACTTGCGGCATTAGTACCTGTCACTTGCTTACTTGTTTATGCCTTCCCTGATAACGGCGTAAACTCAAAGTCGATGCTGCTCTACGCCATCGTTCTTGTTCTGTTTATGGTGTGGGCACAATTGATCGTCTCTCACTTCCATGCCGGCGGTTTTGAATCATGGAGTGATGGTCTTCTATTTATTGTCAGAGACTTCTCCAAACTGCCTTTTGTTTTAGTGCTGTATAGCCTTTGCTTGCTTGGCCTTACTGCCATTCTCGTGTTGGTGTATAACCGCTCTATCGATGTTGTGGTTTATAGCGCTATCCTGCTTTCTTCTTGTACGTTCATCTTCTTCGATATTCAGTACATCTCGAGCACCATGTTCTCGCTGTCAGGCACGTTGATCATCGTCTATGTGATGTCTGCTAGTCATGATATGGCCTTTAATGACCAACTGACTAACATTCCAGGTCGACACGCCTTAGAAGTCGATATGAAGCACTTGGGGCGTAAGTATTCGATGGCGATGGTCGATATCGATCACTTTAAGCAATTCAACGACACCTACGGACATGACATTGGGGACGATGTGTTAAAACTGGTGGCACGCATTCTGAGAGAAACCACAGGCGGCGCTAAAGCTTATCGCTATGGTGGTGAAGAGTTCACGATTATCTTCAAAGGCAAACATTCGGAACAAGTTAAAGAGCACCTTCAAGCTCTGATTTCCGAGGTTCAAAACTACGACATGACGATTCGCAATAGTCACGAGCGCCCTGACGATCATGAAGTGGGGATGAAAAAGCGTGGTAAGAACGGCAAACCATCGGAAGTGGTGAATGTGACGGTGAGTATTGGATTGTCTGACAGTACAACCACCAGACATCCTGAAGAGGTGTTGAAGCTTGCTGACCAAGCGCTGTATAAAGCGAAAGAAACCGGTCGAAACAAACTGTGTATTGACCGTTAACAATAGTTGATAGCGAAAGATATTGAGTGCTAGAGATCTAAATAGCTTAAGCCATTAATAGCGATCTGCTTCAATAACTATCACTTCCAAGTTCAACGAGCCTCATTGATTTGAGGCCGTATGGGCTTAACTGGAAAAAAGAGCTTAATCTTGGTTGAAGAATATAACCAAGCTGCCACCTTTTAAGCTACTTCCGTAGTTAATCGTAAAACCTATTCCCACGTTATCGACCCACTCATTAAACAGGTTTGGGTTAAGCAACCAACCAACACTGCCCTCGTAGTAAGATGTGGTGCCCATAGATGCCACGGTGTCACCACCAATATCAATTCGTCTTATACTCGAGTACATCGAAGTGATGTTCTTATCCCAACGCACGAGATCATAGAAAACCTTGGCTTCATTGGCGATATACCACCCTTCAGGATGACCGACATTGCCATTATTCGCCTCGCCCCAGCCGATGCCATTAAAGTAATGCCAACTGGTGCTCAATTTATACTTTCCCCAGTCATTCTTATCTTCGTACATCAGCTTGATTTTAGGCTCGATGATGTAAGCCCAAGCATCAGTATTGAGATATACGCCATCCAGTTGGTCTTGAATAGGCTTTAGCAACGAAGCGCGATATTCATAATCATTGCGGTAGTAAGAGATGTGGTTACCGATTGCAGAGCTGAAGCTCCAATATTCGTCTAGCTGGGACACATTCGCGAATTCGACGTAGCCAGACACTACCGACTCTTTTTGAAAATCGTTTCTGTTTGCTGCCGCGTACTCGACATCGTTCTCGATTCGCAATGCAGACAAGCGTAGCGTCACCTCTTGATGGTTGTCTTCGATGTAACTTGGTAATTCAAATGTGTAAGGCAAACTCAGGGAGGTGATGTTTTGGCGACGACTTACCGAATCATTCGAACCGATGTCTTCATTGTCCAAACTAAACACTTTATTGGGGTCAAAGTTATTGATACCAAAAGTGAAAACATCGGTGTCGTTGAGCAATACACTGGTGGCAAAGCTCTGCTCTAGATCCTTTCGAAAAAGATCAGATAGCGTATTGGCATTAACAGTGGTCGCCAAAGCGGTAAAAAATAGAGGAACCGCAAGCGTCCAAGATGTGTTAGTCATAGAAAATGACTTCGAATGTGGCATTTCTTTTATCACTTAAAGCACTTCCTAGCTCAAACGCTATTAGAAGTATAAATTCAAATATCTAAAAGAGCTCGCCAACTAACGCGCAAGCTCCAAAATGTTACGTTGTACAAAGGTATTTCTACCACTTTGCTTCGCTTGATAAAGCGCTTGATCGACCTTTTCGTAAATAGACGCAATAGATTCGCCACCTTCTGGCACAAATGACAACACACCTTGTGACGCTGTCACTCTATCCGATACCGTTGAGTGTTCATGAGCGTAGTTCATCTCATGCAATGCCTCTTTAACTCGAGTCGCGTGTACCTTAGCGCCTTCACTGTCTGTATCGCTAAGAATCAGAACAAACTCTTCACCGCCATAACGACCTACAAATTCTCCCGCACGAACAAACAGCTGTTTCAAGGTATTAGCAAGCCCTTGTAAGCACTTATCCCCTTGAATATGACCATAATTATCGTTGTAAGGCTTAAAGAAGTCTACATCTAGAAGTATGACTGTCATGGATATATTACGTCTTCCGTGCCACGCTATGCTCTCTTCAAGCTTAGTATCCATATATCGACGGTTATACAATTTGGTCAGGCCATCTTCGTTGGCTTGTTGCTGCAGAAGGATGTTCAGTTCTTCGAGTTTGGCTGTGCTTTGTTTTAGCTCTCGTCTCATGTGCGCGATACGTTGCATCGCAATCAGCTTAGAATTCAAAACAACCTTGTTTACTGGCTTGATCAGGTAATCATCGCCACCAGCGTCAATCGCTTTTGCGATCATCTCAGGTTCTTCGTGACCACTAAGAAAGATGATGGGAACCCATTCTGGGAATCGGCTTCGAACCTCATTCGCCACTTCAAAACCATCCATATCAGGCATGCTGATATCAAGTAACACGAGTTCAGGATCAAAATCAGAATAAACACTCAGGGCTTCTTTTCCGCTACCGACAGCTTCTACAATATGACCCAGTTGCTTGAGTCGGATAGCAAGTTGCATCCTGTCTAGTTGAACGTCATCAACCAGCAATATGCGCATTGAAGATCCCTTTTCTATCATCACATCACCTTTATCTAGTGTTGAATATTCAAAGTAGCTCAAATTTGGGCTTAAATCATGCCCTAATCTCTATATTATATTGACTTTTTTACAGATCTTTTTAGCATTGTTTCTTTTTAAAGAGAAATACTATGTCAGACGCTACAAACAACGAACAACAAGAAATCGATTTAACCACCATCTCACCAGAACTTCGTCAAGTTATCGAATTTGATGGCGTACCAAAAGAGATGCACTTTATGGTTACTTCTATTCACGAAGTGTCTGAAGAAGCAGTACGCGAAGCTTGGGATAGTCTTCCAGCAAGCGCACAAAATGTTTTAGACAACTTCGAGCAGTTCCACGCTCTAATCTCAGTTAGCCAAGCTTTCGCTGGTGTTAACGTGATGGAAGAGTTCCCTACTCTTAAACTTCCAGAAGACATGTCTGACGAAGAAAAAGAAGAGTACCGTGCTCAACTGCTAGACCAAGTTCTACACAACTGTGTAAAAGACATGGTTAAACAAATCAAGAAAGCTCGTCGTGATGCAATCTTGAAGCGTGATTTCAAAGAAGTTTTTACTAAGTAAGTCGTTAGTCGCCTAAACTAGGCTAAGCGCTAACAGTACTACTTAGAATTAAGCTGCATGTTTCTTTAAACACGCGGCTTTTTTATATCCGCTATTTTCTGTTCGTCGATCGTTACGTCTGTATGTTCTTGTTGCTAATGTTCATATGATTCGACAAATCATATGCTTTAACATTCATATAGTGTGGCGCAAAACTGGCAGTTATACCGTATAAAAATGACGCATGTATCCATTCATGGAATCAAGATCGAATTTTCAGAACCTATAACAGGCAGTATCGCGACAATATCGAAAAACTGACCTTGTCAGGTTTAATGCGTTACCGCGATATCTCTTTGAGCGACACTCACACCTTTAATTTGAGCGTAAACACGCTGCCCGATTTCTAGATTTAACTCATCCAGCGCCCACAATGTAATGGTTGCCCATAGGTAGCACCCAGACTCTAACTCTAGCTCGACCTCGACACTCTGCTTATTTGTGCCTTGTTGGTGCGTCTCTACGCTTTTAATGGTCACTGGAAGGATGTTACGTATCGAGGTTCCTTTCGGCTGTTCTAGCGTGATAGAGACATCATTTGCCCTAACTTGTAGCCTCACTGTCGTACCAAGCTCACTCGACACTTTCTGAACCCATAACGACGTCGACTTTCCTAACATCAGGCGAGACAGCGCATAATCGTCATTGTGTTCCGCTAATGTCGCTTCAAACAACGAGCTTTGCTCTGAGAAAGATTGCCAAGGTTGCATGGCTCTCGATGCCCAAACCTCTTCCGTCACACCCGACGAAATCACTTTGCCTTGGTCAATAATCACAAGGTGATTTGCCAAGCGTAAAATTTCATTGAGGCTATGAGTGACATAGATGATCGGGATTTGGACGGTTTCGGATAAGTTTTCCAGAAATGGCATCACTTCGCGCTTACGAGGCAAGTCGAGAGACGCTAAAGGCTCATCCATCAACAAAATGCTCGGCTTTGATAACAAAGCGCGGCCAATCGCCACACGTTGCTTCTCACCGCCAGACAAACGAGCTGGGTATCGGTAAAGCAATGAACCCAAAGACAACAGCGAGACTATTTGCTCAAAGTGCGCTTGATCGACGCTTTTCATACCGTATTTAAGGTTCGCTGCCACCTTCATATGTGGAAACAATCGCGACTCTTGGAACACATAACCGACGTTGCGTTTGTGAGTCGGCAAATTAATGCCATTTTCACTATCGAACAGTGTGGTTCCAGATACGCTGATCAGACCTTTATCGGGCTGTTTAAGGCCACTGATTGCATTGATAAGTGAGGTTTTACCCGCGCCAGAACGACCAAAAATTGCCGTAATGCCGCTACTTGGTAATTCCAAGTCGATATCAAAGAACGTTTCACCAAGTTGTTGTTGATATTGGAGGATCAAAGCACTCATGCATTGCCTCCCAAGCGTTGTGCTGACTTTTTGTTGAGCCACTCAGATAGCATCAATGAACCCAGCGCTATCACAATAGAAATGACACACAAACGCGCGGCTTCCATTTCAGCGCCAGGGGTTTCAATAAAAGTATACATAGCCAAAGGAATGGTTTGAGTTTCACCGGGAATATTTGAAACGAAGCTGATGGTCGCGCCAAACTCCCCTAGGCTTCTTGCGAATGAAAGCATGGTGCCGGTAATGACCCCTGGGATCATCAAGGGTAAAGTGATCGTGAAAAACACACGAAGAGGTGAAGCGCCTAATGTAGCAGCCGCCTCTTCAAGCTTACTGTCTACGGTTTCTAGGCTCAATCTAATAGAGCGAACCATCAGCGGCAACGCCACAACCACACAAGCGAGTGCCGCGCCCTTCCAGCTAAAGCTGAATACAATACCAAACACGTCATTGAGCCACGAACCTATGATACCTTGCCTGCCCATCATCACTAGCAGTAAATAGCCAATAACCACAGGTGGAAGTACCAAAGGTAAATGGACAATACTCTCAACAATGCTCTTACCTACAAATTGTTTCTTAGCAAGTAGCCATGCTAAGCCAATACCGATAGGGATAAGCCATAAGATTGCAAACCCAGCGACTTTTAAGCTCAGCATTAAGGCTTGGTATTCGTATTCCGATAAATACATCATTTAACGCACTTCAAATCCAAAACTGTTCAAGGTGTCTTTCGCTTTTTCGCTCTTTAGGAAAGTATAGAACTCTTCTGCCACAACTTTATCACTCAACTTCGCTACAGGGTAACGTATTGGTGTGTGCAGATCTGATGGGAAGGTCGACACTAGGTTTACTTCTTTAGAAAGCAACGCATCCGTTTTGTAGACAATGCCAAGCTTAGCTTCACTGCGCTCGACTAAGGCTAAGGCCATACGAACATTGTTACTTGGCGCCAATCGAGTTTTCACATCGTCCCATACACCTAACGTTTCTAACGCTTCTTTTGCATAGATACCAGCAGGAACCGACATGGTGTTACCCACTGCAAGCCTTTCATTAGTAAGCAGTTTAGCCCATTGTACACCTTTTGATAGGTCTAACGTTACCGATGTCTCTTTAGGAGCAATCAGCACCAGTTCGTTTTCACATAGGTTTGTGACATTGTCACTATAAACCAATTTACGATCGACTAAATGCGTCATCCATTTCTCATTTGCCGAGATAAAAATGTCTGCTGGTGCTCCTCTTTCGATTTGTCGCACCAAAGACGACGTACTCGCGTACACAGGAATCACATCGACAGAATGGTCTTTCTCAAACTCTTCAACCAACAGATTAACCGCATTGGTCATCGACGATGCAGCGTAAACTCGTAGCTTTTCCGCAGCAAAAAGATGACTAGAACTCAATGCCGAAGTTAAAGCCATGGTTAAAAGGAAGACTCGCTTTTTCATTGTTATCACTTATCTATTGTTCGTTTAAGTTCTTTAGCTAACTTCTAAATGGCGGCTTAAGCTGTTAACTCTGGCCAAAGCAGATCAAGATTTAAGTACTCTTCGATGGCATCAGCGATTCGATTAATACCCAGCTCTTTAAGCTGTTCGTGGTCAATCGCGGTCACATCGTTGGCTCCTGCCCATTCGCAAATAAGCGACAACGCATCACTGTTGTCGAATACGCCATGCAAGTAAGTACCAAAAATCGAGTTATCTTGATTCACAGCGCCATCTAGGCTGCCAGATTCTAACTGAACCGGTAAGGCTGTTTCTTTGACATCAGTCCTACCTACGTGGATTTCATACCCTTTTACTTGTGCTGTTTTGCCATCCAGCGTCATGGTGCCGCGTACGTTGGTTAAGGTTTTCTGCTGTGTAAGGGTCGTTTCAGTATCCAGATACCCTAACCCTTCGCTGCTGCCGGGTTCCCCTTCAACGCCATCAGGATCGTGGATGATGTTACCTAACATTTGGTAGCCACCGCAGATACCCATCACTTTGCCGCCTAAGCGCAGGTGGCGTTGAATATCTTTATCCCAGCCTTGTTCTTTTAGGTAATCCAAATCTGCTCTTACCGACTTTGTACCCGGCAAGATAATTAAATCAGCATTGTTTACACGTTCGCCTTTACCGACATAACGTAAATCAATCGAAGGATTCAATCTTAACGCGTCAAAGTCTGTATGGTTGCTGATTCGGGTTAGCACTGGCACCGCCACCTTAAGCTTAGCTTCTCCGTAAGACTCTTGAGCAGAGGTAATGGCATCTTCCGCTTCTAAGTTAAAACCATGCAGATATGGCAAAACACCAATGACTGGCTTGCCGGTTTTTTCCTCTAGCCAATCTAGGCCAGATTGAAGCAGTGCGATATCGCCTCTAAAACGATTTATCACAAAGCCTTTTACACGAGCTTGTTCAGATTCAGACAATAGAGCTAATGTCCCGTAGAGATGCGCAAAAACGCCACCACGGTCAATATCAGCAACGATGATCACAGGGATGTCCGCTTTCTCAGCAAATCCCATGTTAGCGATATCATTTTCACGAAGATTGATTTCGGCTGGGCTCCCCGCACCTTCAATCATCACGCTTTCATATTCTTCAGAAAGTCGGTCAAACGAATCGATAACTGTATCCATCGCCACTTTCTTGTAATCATGATAACCCGTCGCTTCCATGTTGCTCAGCGCTCGGCCTTGCAAAATCACTTGCGCGCCGGTATCTGAGTTGGGCTTTAGCAATACAGGGTTCATGTGAACGGTTGGCTCTATATTACAAGCTTGCGCCTGAACCGCTTGAGCACGGCCAATTTCGCCACCATCTTTTGTCACAGCACTGTTCAACGCCATGTTTTGTGGCTTAAAAGGTGCCACTTTGATTCCTTTCCTTGCCAAAACACGGCATAAACCTGCCACCAAAACACTTTTTCCGGCATCTGACGTTGTCCCTTGAACCATAAGGGCACTTAATGGTGCTCGCATTTGTACTTAAATCCTTAATTTCTTAATTTTCAATTTATAGCTGTGGGCAATATTTCTCTGCGACCATCTTAACGTCATTGCCGAGTAGATGCTCAATAAAATGAATGGAAAATGAATGTGTTACTCACTCTGGATTCAACCCCAGTGTTGTTTAATAGCTCCATCGAAACGAAGCTTGTGAACGATAACAGACGCTTCAACAAAAAACGTACTAACGAAAAGAAACGTTTCAAATTCAGAAAAACGTTTCTACTAAAAACAACATTAAGGGATTCACCATGAAAAAAACTGTATTAGCTATCGCATCTACTATTATCCTTGCTCCTACTTTCGCAATGGCTAGTGACCACAACAGCAATAATAATGTCAACAGCAAGCACGAAAGCGCTATTGCTTATACTGGCCCAATTGAAACCGTTTCTGTTGCGACACTACTTGCCGACACAAGCATGTTCGCAGAGCAAGAAGCAATTGTGGATGGCAAGATCGTTCGTCAACTTAAGAATGACACGTTTGTCTTCTCTGATGGCCAGAGTGAAATTCAAATCGAACTTGATGATGATATCCGCCTAGCACAACCACTGACCGCTGATACAAAAGTTCGTATCTTCGGTGAATATGAAGGTGGTAAGACACCTGAAATCGAAGTGGACCACATCCAGGTTCTATAAGCGATTAATATAAAAATACCGACTTCAAATAATTGGCCTGCATATTGCAGGCTTTTTTGTATTATACTGCCGCAAAATACAATTTATATGGAGTCACCATGCTAGGTTGCACGAATAAGACTGTCCTTTTAGGACTCGCTGCACTGTGTTCATTCTCTGCGTCTGCAAACAACTTTAACTACAACACATTCGAGCTGCGCATGGGTACTAGCCCAAGTACTTTCGGTGGTGAAGTCACAACAATGTTCACTCAGAACTCTCATTTTGTTGCTCGTATCGATTCAGAATTTGAAAGTGATTGGGATGCAGCGGTAGGTATGGGATTCAACGGCCCAATCAGTCAATTTGCTGACGTTACTGGCCAAATGTTACTGCACAACATTGAACGGAATGACGATAACCACATCAAAACAGAAATTAACCTTGGCTTGAGAGCTTGGTTAATGGCAAACGTTGAAGTTAACGCACGCCTTGGTCAACTGATCGACAACGATGACACTCGTTCAATTTTGGGTATCGGTGCTCGTTTCCATTCAACTGATCAACTGTCTGTTGGTCTTGATATGCGCAATAACGGCACATATGGCCACCAAATCTTAATGTCGGCTCGATTCGGATTCTAATCTAGATTTCAATTACTGAGTAATAAATAGCTAAACGTATTACATAGAAAAGCCCCGAACATATTAATGTTCGGGGCTTTTTTGTTTGTTAGTTTCGCTGGCTTTTAGTCGTTCACGACCTGAGCCAGCGACTTGCTTTATAAGCTAACCATCAGCATCTTTTTCTGGTGATCTAAGTACTCTTCATAAGTACCTTGGAAGCTCACTAGCTGTTGATCTTTTACATCGATGATGTGTGTTGCTAATGAAGAAACGAACTCTCGGTCATGGCTTACGAAGATAAGCGTGCCAGTGTAAACCTTCAACGCGTCGTTCAGGGCTTGGATTGCTTCCATGTCCATGTGGTTGGTTGGTTCGTCCATTACAAGCACGTTGATGTCTTGCATCATTAGCTTGCCGAATAACAGACGGTTCTTCTCACCACCAGAACAGTTACGCGCTTTTTTGTTCGCATCGTCAGCAGTAAACAATAGGCGACCTAGAATGCCACGTACCATAAGGTCATCGTGCTTCACTGTGCGCCATTGTGAGATCCAATCGAAGATGCTCAGGTCGTTATCAAAGTCAGACGTACTATCTTGTGGGCAGTAGCCTACAGATGCGTTTTCAGACCATTTTACGATACCTTCGTTTTGCTCTAGCTCTTGAACTAGGCAACGTAGCAGCGTGGTTTTACCTACACCGTTCTCACCGATAACCGCAAGACGAGTACCCGCTTCAAGCAGCAAGTTACCACCGGCAAACAATGTTTCGCCATCGAAGCCGTGACCAAGGTCTTGAAGTTCAAGCGCTTGACGGTGTAGTTTCTTACCTTCGCCAAAATCAATAGATGGGCTCATACGGCTCGATGATTTCACTTCATCAAGCGTGATCTTATCCATTTTCTTGGCACGAGAGCTTGCTTGTTTTGCTTTAGATGCGTTAGCACCAAAACGGTTTACGAAATCTTGAAGCTCGCTGATTTCAGCCGCTTTCTTAGCGTTGCTTGCTAAAAGCTGTTCACGAATCAAGCCAGATGCTTCTAGGAAGTACTCGTAGTTACCAGGGTAGACACGTAGCTCACCGTAGTCGATGTCTGCCATGTGTGTACACACAGAGTTCAGGAAGTGTCTATCGTGCGAAATGATGATCATTGTACATTTACGCTGGTTTAGCTCTTCAGCAAGCCAGTTGATCGTGTGAATGTCCAAGTTGTTGGTTGGTTCATCAAGAAGCAGGATATCTGGGTTTGCAAACAGAGCTTGTGCCAATAGCACACGCAGTTTCCAACCTGGAGCTACTTGCTGCATCAAGCCGAAATGGAACTCTTCTTCAATACCCGCTTGAATTAGGATGTCGCCAGCACGGCTTTCTGCTGTGTAGCCATCCATTTCCGCGAATTCACTTTCAAGTTCTGCGACTTTCATGCCGTCGTCTTCGCTCATTTCTGGCAAAGAGTAAATGCGGTCACGTTCTTGTTTTACTTCCCAAAGTTTTCTGTCGCCCATGATCACAACGTCGATAACGCTGTACTGTTCGAAAGCGAACTGATCTTGGCTTAGCACACCCAGTTTTTCTCCTGGAGTGATAGAAACGTTGCCCGAGCTTGGCGTTAATGCGCCACTTAGGATTTTCATGAACGTTGATTTGCCGCAACCATTAGCGCCGATCAAACCATAACGGTTGCCGTTACCAAATTTAGCAGAGATGTTTTCAAACAGCGGCTCTGCGCCAAATTGCATTGTGATGTTCGCGGTAGATATCAAAGAACTAATTCCTAAGCGTGTACTGACAGATAATTATTAGGCTATTTCAAGAACCTAAATAAGAAGTACGAAAGTATGGATTAAACAAAAATCGAAGCGCGGATTATATAGAGATCTCGATCACGTTGTCGAGGCTAAACAGTAAACGAATAGTAAACATAGACCATTTAGATGCTTTTCATACGTTATGGGGTGTAAATAAAAAATCCCCACCAGCAGAACTGGTAGGGATTTCATTTATCAACACTAAAAGTCTTTTAAGCTCGTCACCTTTGAAACTATAGCTCTTCAAACGAAAAGCTTTGATGACGAGCAGAACTTGTTATTTAGTAATTTTCTTCTGAACGTATTTTTTGCTCACGTCGACAACCGCAACATCTCTAAAGAAGCTTCTACCCAACAGAAGTGGGAAAGAAAGATGCGTTCGGTCGGCTAGCGTAAATTCAGTTTTGTCTTTTAGATCGCCAATTTGAATCGAAGCTACAACCACAGCGCGTCGTTGTGTGCCTTCTGCGCTTGATTGCTTGATCTTAACCCAGCGTTCTACTGGTAAGCTGATCTCTTCAGTTGTAATTCCGTCGTGTTCAATCTTGAACTTAACCCAGTCTTTGCCGTCACGTTCAAAATCAACAATATCAACTGCACTGATTGAAGAGGTTGTTGCACCGGTATCGACACGTGCTTTAAACGCTTCTTTTAAACCAGGAACAAACACCCACTCTTCTTCACCAAGAATCAGTTTGCCGTCACTTGTTTTTCTAACCTTCTCTACTGGTTTTTCAACAGGTGCAGGTTTTACTTCCGGCTCAGTTGGTTTTACTTCTTCAGGCTTCTCAGTAGGTTCCGTTACTTTCTCGCCTTCTGTTGCGTCAGTTTTTGAAGAGTCATCCACAACAGGTTGTTCGATTTGAGGCTTTTGCTCTGGCTCAACAGGAGCTTGAGTTGTAGCCGAACAAGCAAACAGGCCACCACTTAGCATTAAAACTACAATCGCTTTCCAATTATACATTCAGTCACCTTCTATTTTGAAACGTTTGCTATCGCTTTTGCTACATAAGGAATATGAGATTCGGAAAGGCCTGCGATATTGATGCGTCCATCACCAACACCATAGACTCCATATTCTTCACGTAATTGATTCATTTGAGTTTCTTTAAAGCCTAGTACACTAAACATGCCTTTATGGCTTTCAATGAAGTCAAATTGTGACGTGTTATAAGTATTTCGCAATTCATCACATAAACTTTGGCGCAGATTTAACAAACGTTGCTGCATTTCACTCAATTCTTGCTTCCAAATCGAGGTTAGCTCTTGATTCTGAAGAATTGTTTTAACCAAAGCTGCACCATGATCTGGCGGCATTGTGTAAGTTGAACGAGCAAGCGTTAGAAGCTTACCTTTAGCATTGCCAACGTGTTCGCTGTTTTTGCCAATCACGATAGCGGCACCCGTTCTTTCACGGTATAAACCGAAGTTCTTCGAGCAAGATGTCGTAATCAACATCTCTTCGACGTTGTTAGCCATGTGTTGAAGACCTTTTGCGTCTTCTTCTAAGCCATCACCAAAGCCTTGGTAAGCAATATCAACGAACGGCAAGAAGCCATTTTTCTGCGATAGTTTGGTAATTTCCTGCCACGCCTCAAAGTCGATATCCGCACCCGTTGGGTTATGACAGCAACCGTGCAGTAGTACCACATCTGATGGACCCGCTTTTGAAAGGTCATCCAACATTCTTGCAGTATCAACTTGCTTCGTTTCAGGACTGAAGTAATTGTAATATCGAACTTTTAAGCCTGCCGCTTCCATCACCGGTTTGTGGTTAACGTAGCTTGGGTTTGAAATCCAAACCGTGGTGTCTGGTTGAGAAACTTTCATTAAGTCACCCAACATGCGAAGTGCACCACTTGCACCCGGTGTTTGAATCGCAGCAACGCGATCCATTGCAGAAGTCCCTTTAAGCAGCAGATCAACCATGCTCTGGTTGAACTCTTCACAGCCTGCTAGGCCAACGTAAGCTTTGGTTTTCTGAGTCTCAACAACGATATCTTGAGCCTTAGAAACGGCTTTCATGATCGGAGTTTCGCCTTGGTCGTTTTTGTAAACGCCAATGCCTAAATCGACTTTATCAGTACGAGTATCGCCGCGGTAAGCAACAGAAAGAGATAGAATTGGATCTAAAGTTGGTTTTGGTAGATGTGAAAACATGAAAGTCACAACCCTTTGAAATTCAAGTAATGGATTTCACGTTAACATTTTCGTACTAAAATCAGAAACATTTTTTAATAGAAGCGCTTAGTTACCATAAGTAATCAGAGATTGGTCGTTTCAAACGGATAAATAGTGCAAATTTCAAACACCTAATGACCCATTGCACAATTCAAATTGCTTTATTTCTATGCGTCTTATGTTCCTATATTCTTATGTTTGCACGTGCTCTATTAAGATTACTACTGGGCACTCTGTTTGAATTGTCTTGGTGTCATTCCTGACCAAGCCTTAAACCGAGTGCTAAAGTTAGCGGCATTGGGATATCCAACTATCTCGCCAATGTGTTGAATCGACCAATCACTCGACCTGAGCAGCCTTGCAGCGTATTCCATTCTCATACGCATAATATGAGTCATCGGGCTATGAGAGTAATAACGTTGGCACAAACGATGGAAGTGCGGCTCTGAACAAGGAAATAGGTTTGCTAGCTCATGCACATTCCACTCTTTATGAAGCTGCTTTTGAACACTGTCGAACACACGTCTCAAGCGAATCAAATTTCGAGACTGTTGCTGCGGGACTGGTGCATTAATCATGAACTCTATTTGGGCTACGCTGTGAATGGCAATCGCTCCGCCTAAATCAATGGGCAAGGCAATACTTCTCAGCAAGGTATGAATACAAGACGAGACGACTTCGGCTGCAGGAGAGAGCGTATAACTCACTTCATCATTGACGACATTATCCCAATGCTTATCAGGCGATAGAAAGATCCACGCTATCTGCCATGTTTCTTCTTCAATCCCAAAGCCATTCTCAACGCCTGCAGGCACAGTAATTCACGACCCCGGCTCTAGAATATAGCGACACGCCCCACTTTCTAACCACCCTTTGCCCCTAACCGTGTAAAGCAGCATGTGTTTCTGTGGATTCTTCCGATGGACAGAAAAGAAATCTCGGCACGACGCCGTCCCACACTGAACGATACCCAATTCTTCGAATGCCAATACATGGCTTTGATCGACAAACTCTTGGTGTGTCTGATCAGAGATCTCGTACCGTTCGTGTTTCTCACTCATTTCACTGGTCGCTCATTAGGTTTGCCTGCAATTAAATCGCCACTTTAGTCATTCGATAGTTTTGGAATAGATGATTTTGAAAACAGATCGTTTTGACAAATAGACAGCTTTTGAAAATAGATAGTTTGGCAAAAGTTTGTGATGAACCTGAACAATACAGCCTAAACAAATGCCGATAAACTTCTCGCATATTAACCACAGGGGAAATGCGATGCGCTCGACATATCTTCATCTAGACAAAGATTTTTGGCAAAAGCTTTTACACATCGGTTTGCCTGTATCGCTACAAACCATGTTGTTTTCATTACTCGGCGTGGTCGATATTTTTATGGTTAACCAACTGGGTGACTCTGCAACTGCGGCGGTTGGTGTGGGTAACCGCATATTTTTCTTCAACTTGATCATGGTATCCGGGATTAGCGGCGCTGTCAGTGTGCTAGCTTCGCAATATTTCGGTGCGGGAGATTTCAACGGAATTAGACGCACATTAGCACAGTCATGGGCATTGTCTGTCTTTACCATCATCCCCTTTGTGTTGATTTATACATTGGCTCCTGAATCAGTCGTGTCTGTGGTGGCCTCAGACCCTGATTACGTCCGCTTGGCAACGGATTACCTTTGGATAACAGGAGCCAGCCTTTTTGGTACCGCGATCGTAGTGCCCTTAGAAAGCGCACTGCGATCGGTCGGCGAAGCCAAGCTACCCACCAAGATCAGTATTTGGGCAATCATCGTTAATGCGATTCTCAATGCATTGCTGATCTTTGGTTTGTTTGGATTTCCAGAACTGGGCGTAGTTGGTGCGGCTATTGGCACCACGGTGTCTCGATTCTTTCAGACGATAGCGCTGCTTATCATGGCGAAGAAACACTACGCGCATCTATTCCCGACATTAAGTAATTGGCGAGAAGCGATATTACCGAAGCATAGAAAGAAGTACTTCACGATAGCAATACCTATGTTGGTTCATGACACAGCATGGGCGGGCGGGATTCTTATTTATAACGTGATAGTTGGGCAAATGGGTGTTGGAGAGCTTGCGATCATTTCGCTGTTATCGCCAGTAGAAAGTATCTTGATCTCGGCGTTCATGGGGTTTGCGGTCGCCGCTTCGATCATTCTAGGCAACGAGATCGGCGCGAAGAACTATCAACGTGTTGAGAACACCGCATGGGGTTATGTATTGGTCAGCTGTGGGCTTGCGGCTATATTAGCCTTGGTGTGTTGGTTTGCTAAACCCGCGATCGTATACATGATCGGCCTTACTCACTTAGAGCTTAAAGACACGGCCGTTAACGTCACCTTAGTCATGGCACTCGGCATGATACTAAGAGTCTTCAATATGGTTGGTATTGGTGGCGTGCTGAAAAGTGGTGGAGACATCAACTACAGTATATTCATCGACTTGTTTGGCCAATGGGCAATCGGTATCCCCCTTGCCTACTTTACTGCGCTGGTGTTGGGTTGGCCGCTAGAATGGGTTTTGATGATTGTACTGCTGGAAGAGCTCGCCAAAATAATTCTGACCAGTCATAGGATTCAATCCAAGAAATGGATAAACAACCTAATCGACGAGCCTGAGCACATTCCTATTTAAGCAAGCGCCAAACCGACACTGACGTGCAGGCGATAGAATCAAAAGAACTCACACCCAAGGGCTGATTTGTAGCATTGCGCTAACGATGATGTCCTTTTTCCTGTTTCTATTCCTTTTACAAGAGTCCTGAATTAGAACAAGCTTATAAGTCGGTAAATCGATGGATGATTTGGTTTGAACTACCACGCCAATCCAACATTGGATCCGCTTTATCTTGTTCAAAACGACCATCAATCAAAGTATCTACGTATTCAAGTACTTGCTTTTGCTTTTCATCAAGCTCATCGAGCTCGTAACCCGTCCACATCCAGATGTCTTTGCCTTCACATTCTGCTTTTACGCGTTGAACAAGCTTAAGCACTTCAGATACGTTTGCAGGATGCAAAGGATCACCACCAGAAAGTGACAAGCCACGACGCTTAATTCGCGGATCATTGAGATCAGCGATAATGTGGTCTTGCAGTTCTTGAGTAAACAAATGCCCAGAGTCCAACCTTTGCGTCGATTGGTTATAACACCCGCGACACTGGTGTACACAACCCGACACAAACAAAGTGCAGCGTGTTCCAGGGCCATTTACAACGTCGATTGGGTGATATTGGTGATAATTCATAAGGCAGTATTGAGAACTCGTGATGGCTTAATGGTTTAACTCGAAAAGTAGCGAGAGTTGAAACAAATGAATTGGTATCGACATAGCGCCGATACCAATCATATTTCTTGAAACGTAGCTCTTCTAAGTAAGCTAGCTAATAATCTTAGAGCTTACTAAAGATGCTTCACTCGGCGTTTAACTTCTTCTTGCTTACCGAAGTTAAATGGTCGTGCATCTGGACTACCAAGGTAACCACAAACACGGCGTGTTACCGATACTTTGGTTGAGTCGTGGTTGCCACACTTAGGACACGTAAAGCCCTTGCTTGTACAGTCAAACTCACCGTTGTAACCACATTCGTAACACTCATCAATTGGTGTATTCGTGCCGTAGTAAGGTACGCGTGTGTAGCTGTAATCCCATACGTTTTCTAGTGCTTCGATGTTCTTCTGCATGTTCGGGAATTCACCGTAACAAATGAAACCACCGCTAGAGATTTCTGGATAAGGCATCTCAAAATCGATCTTGTCGTATGGGTTCACTTTCTTCTGCACATCTAGGTGGAAGCTGTTGGTGTAGTAACCACGGTCTGTTACACCATCAATCACACCAAATTCTTTAGTGTCGATGCTGCAGAAACGGCTACATAGGTTTTCACTTGGTGTGCCGTATAGGCTGAATGCGTAACCTGTCTCTTTCGTCCAAGATTCCACTTCACGCTTCATGTATTCCACCAGCTCAAGCGCTTTAGCACGCATTTCACCGTCGTCGTACAAGTGAACGTCTGTGCCGTAAAGCGCAGTCATTGCTTCGTGGATACCGATGTAACCAAGAGAAACAGACGCGCGGCCGTTCTTGAAGATATCGGCAATAGAGTCGTCTGCTTTCAAGCGAACGCCACATGCACCTTCCATGTATAGGATTGGAGCAACACGTGCTTTCACGTTTTCTAGACGAGAAATACGAGTTTCTAATGCACGACGAGCCAGCTTGAGTTTATCATCAAGCAGTTCGTAGAACTTAGCCATATCTTGTTTTGCGTTAATCGCAATACGTGGCAAGTTCAAGCTAACAACACCTAAGTTGTTACGGCCTTCGTGAATCAACTCACCATTTTCTTCGTAAGTATTCAAGAAGCTACGACAACCCATAGGAGTTTTAAATGACCCTGTCACTTCTACTACTTTGTCGTAGTTAAGAATGTCTGGGTACATACGCTTAGACGCACACTCTAGCGCTAATTGCTTGATGTCGTAGTTTGGATCTTGCTTCTGGTGGTTCAAACCATCTTTGATCGCAAATACCAGTTTAGGGAACACGGCTGTTTTACGGTTCTTACCCAAACCTGCAATGCGGTTTTTCAAGATTGATTGCTGAATCAATTTCGAGCCCCAGCTTTCACCTAAACCAAAACCAAACGTCACGAATGGTGTTTGACCATTAGCGGTGTGCAGCGTGTTTACTTCGTACTCCAGAGATTGGAACGCGTCGTAACACTCTTTCTCTGTGCGAGAGATAGCAAAAGCTTCTGGGCTATGAATGTCCCACTCTTTCGCTAGCGATAAGTGCTTCTCGTAGCTCGCCATAACGTAAGGTTCAAGAACCTCATCGATGCGGTTAATCGTTGTGCCGCCGTAGATGTGACTCGCCACTTGCGCGATGATCTGCGCGGTTACCGCTGTCGCCGTAGAAATAGACTTAGGTGTGTCGATTTCCGCGTTACCCATCTTGAAGCCATGCGTTAACATGCCTTTCAGATCGATAAGCATGCAGTTAAACATTGGGAAGAACGGTGCGTAGTCTAGATCGTGGTAGTGAATATCACCACATTCGTGAGCATGTACGATATCACGTGGCAAAATGTGAGTTTTCGCATAGTGTTTAGCCACGATACCCGCCAGCAGGTCACGCTGAGTTGGGATTACTTTACCATCTTTGTTCGCGTTTTCATTGATTAGATCAACGTTACTTTCTTCGATCAAACCTTCGATCTCACGAGTTAAAGCGCTTTGCTTCTCACGGGCGATGTCGCGGTCATGACGATATTCAATGTAGGCACGAGCCAGAGACTTGTATGGTCCCTGCATTAGCTCGTTCTCGACCATGGTTTGAATTTCAGAGATATGAACTTCATCGTAGTCTTCGAGCTTCAACTCAACTGCTAATGCCACATTCAGTGCATAAATAGCAATTTCCTTATCGGCTTTGTCTGATGCTGCTTCCACTGCAGCTTGGATGCGATCTCTACTGAATGGAGCTCTTGAGCCATCACGCTTGATTACGATTGATTTCACCACTTCTCCTTACTCTTGAGGTATTCACAGACTTATCCACAAACACACTATATAGAGCGATTTATCGTTTAACTAACACTAGATATTGTGGCGTATTTAACGAGAACCACCAACTTTGAGTATTGATTTGGATCAATAAAAAGAGAACGCTGACTAAGATCAATTCAATATTATTACGCTAGTTCTCAAGTCGAAAAGAAACAATGTAACAATAAAAAAACTCCTAAAAAGAGTTGAATTTTTGGTAAGTGTTGTAGGATAACGGCTCATCAATATTGGCAGACAAAATTAGGGATATTTGGCATGAAACGACTTCAAAACTGGATAATGTTAGGCTGCTTACTCAGTAGCCAGACATTTGCTGAACCTTTGACCATATCCAGTTGGAATATCGAATGGTTATCAACCAACGAGGCTGTGAATAAGTTTTCTGACAAACGTGATCAAGCTGATTTCGACAAACTCGCAACTTATTTTCAATCCTTAGACGCAGACGTGGTTGCGTTTCAAGAAGTCGATAACGTAAATGCCATTCAGCGTGTGGCTGGTGATCAATACAAGATATTGATGTCTGACCGGGCGCTATCTAAGAACAGCAACCGCCAATTTAAAGAAGTGAACCAATACACGGGATTTGCAGTTCGTAAAGGAGTAGCCCTCACCGACTACGCTGACTTTCCGCTTGAAACCACATCCAACAGTAAACTTAGGTTTGCCAGCTATATCGTTGTAGAAACAAACTTTAAACCCATTCACATGTTGTCTGTGCATTTAAAGGCAGGTTGTAGCGGAGCGTATAAGTCCAACCGCGATTGCTCTCGTTTAAAAGAGCAAGCTCAGCAACTGAACAAGTGGATAAAGCAAAGAGAGCGCAATAACGAAGACTACGCCATTCTTGGCGACTTTAACCATAACCTCGCTTACTCACGAGATTGGATGTGGAAAGAGTTATCACAATATACTGATGCGCAGTTAGCGACACGAAAGACCCGTGCAGATTGTAAGGTACGCTCTAACCGCAACAATTATCGCACACATCAGTTCCGCTCTGTTATTGATCATATTGTGGTGAGTGAGTCGCTAAATGCTTCTCCTGCAAAGCAGAAGGTATTTGAAACACAAGATGTTCTGGACTACAAACTCAGCGACCACTGTCCAGTTTCAACGACTATTAAATAGTAGATTTTAGATAACAGCAGATTGTAGATAACTGAAAATAATAGAAACAGTAAATATAGAAAGAGGCTGACTGACTTTCGTGCTGAAAGCGAGTCAACCTCTATGCTTGGTCAGCTCAGAACGGATAACGTCAAAGCCAATGTAATCAGCTATAAGCTTGCTACTAACACGTTTTGTTCATACGATCCGCCAGCCACATTCCCACCAGCATGCTTATCATAAACACCCACACCGTCGGGTTGCCGCCACTTAGGCTGGTTACCGCAGGGCCTGGGCAAAAGCCTGCAATCCCCCAGCCTAAGCCAAACGCTGTAGATCCAAGAATCAGCTTTCTGTCTATCAACGGATTGTTACGGCTATCTAACGGCTCGCCATTGATGGCTTTAGCGCGCTTTTTAATGACCAGATGATAAAACGGTGCAAAGACCAATAGCGCGCCACCCATGACGAATGCCAAACTAATGTCCCAGTTACCGGTAATGTCTAAGAAGCCGAGTACCTTCTCAGGATCAACCATCCCTGAGATGATCATGCCAGAGCCAAAAAGAATACCTGCGACCAAACCGATAACGATAGTAAATGAAGCGTTTTTCATTATGCCCCCAAGCCAGTCAGATTCTTGATAAACACGGTTACGATTGCCACACCCATAAATACACAGGTCGCAACAATAGAACGTTTAGATAAACGCGCCATTCCGACAATGCCATGCCCGCTAGTACAACCGTTCGCTGTTTTAGTACCAAAGCCCACCAGAAGGCCAGCAATAATCACTAAAGCGAGATTCATCTCTTCTAACTGCGGAAGTTGGTAGCCCGTCGGAATTAATAGCCAACCACTTGCGACCATTCCCACAACAAAGGCGATACGCCAGTGTTTTTCGGTGTTTGCTGTATCCGCATCTTTACGTTCTTTGTTGCTGGTGCCAGTTGGCAATAATCGGCTGACAATGCCACTAATGCCAGCAACTCGACCAATCCCCAACATTAAAACAATGGCCGACACGCCTAACAACATGCCGCCGAAAAAAGCATCCCAAGGAATCAAACTAAGCACAAACCTCTCCTATCCACAAACATCATAAACTCATAACAACCTATAAATTAGAGTTTACTAATAAATATAAATTAGTCAATGCTAATGTACTGCGAGTATGTGTCGTTTTGTAAGTCTGGAATTAACAAGCGCCCTGCATGAAAAAAGCCCCTAGGCGTTAACCTAAGGGCTTAAGATTTATTCTGTCTTTGGTAAAGAACAGCTATTTGACCTTGTTCTTCTCAGCAATCCATTGCGACATGTACTTAGTGCTCGCCATACTATGGTGCTTAAGCATTGAACCAAAGAAATTATTCAGTCGATGCGCATCAAGCTCAGAACCTAGCGCAGTCAGTCGCTCGATCAATTTGTCGCCCAGTTGATTCTGTTCATAGTGCGCTTCAAGAATTGAATGACATTGGCTTTGAGCTTTAAGCCATTTCTTTTCATCTTTATAAAGAGCGACAGCTTGTTCAACAAACTCATCAATATCATCTGACACTGCGCCCGGCCATTGCAGTTCACCTTGCGGTAGCATGCCTTCACTGCCGATCTCGCTGGTTACATTCGGAGTTTGCAGCTTCATCGCATCAAGTAACTTGCCTTTAATGCCAGCGCCAAAACGTAATGGCGCAACACAAACACGTGCATCTTCCATCACTTCTTGAGCGTCTTTCGCCCAACCTTTGATATGGAAGCCAGTTTTAGGGTTATGCAAAGCGGTTGCTTTTGGCGGCGGATACGATCCATAAATATGAAGTTCAGTGTCAGGTAACTGTTTACGAATCTTCGGCCAAATCTTCTGTAGCTGAAGTACGGCATCCCAGTTCGGTGCGTGTCTAAAGTTGCCTATCGTCATGAAATGCTTACGTTCTTCAAAGCTTTTCGTGCTTTCAGGAAGCGTATTAAGATCAACCATGAACGGCAGATGATGAAGCAGTTTGGGATCGATATTGAACTCAGATTGAAGCAGTTCCATCTCGTAACTTGAAATGATCAACGAAAGATCACAGCGCAAAATCGCGGCAATTTCACGTTTAGCCAAGTCACTGTACAAGTGTGCTTTGGTCAGATCTGTTTCTTTCTTAACCGCTTCGTGTCGAGCATTACGCAGAAACTGTAAGTCTTCCGTATCCAGTAGCTTAAAGGCATTGGGACATACCTTCTCGACGCGCCAGCCGAATTGCTCTTCCATCATAAAGCGGTCAAACATGACAACATCAGGTTGCAGCTCTTCAATGTAATCGTCAAAGCTATCGCAATTTAACTGTATAGATTGGCTTGTGATGCCCTCTTCAGAGAGATCAATCATGTGCTCGGTTTCTTGAGCGGGTGTTGCAAATTCAACTGACCAACCTTGTCTCTTAAATAGACGTAAAAGAGACATCATATGGCTGCCAGCCGCCGATGAATTCGGTTCTGGCCAAACGTAGCCAATTGCTAAAACTTTCTTCAAAATACTTCCTAAGAAATAACAAAAGGGCCACAGAAGCCCCTAATAAAACGTTAATCGAGTTATGCCGCTGATAATAATGGTTCTAAGAACTCAGCGATCAGATTCGTTCACCTACATTGCGAGCTATCATAAGCACTTCATCGGCTGAGTAAAAGTTTGAAATCGTGGTTTCGACTTGAGCGCCCAATGTCGACTGATAGAGCTTTTGTGCAAAGTTATCTGCTCTGGTGGTCACTAATACATGTTTTAGTGTCGAGCCCTGCTCTGATAGCTTCTGCTTCACTTGAGGCAAAGAGTCTAGAATCAGCTTTTTGCCCAATCCTTGCCCCTGAGCACTCGGTAACACAGCAAGTTGTTCTAGCTCCAAAACAGCTTCAGGCCTAAACCCACTCTTTTGAACCCAAATAATGTAGCCGACAATCTCGCCATCGCTTTCAGCAACAAAGTTAAGAAAGCGTGGCGCAGCATTTAAGTTACATTGTAACCAATTTTTTGAGTTTTGCTGTCGAACAAAAGTAGCTTGGTGAACTAAAGCCGCTCCATCGAGGTCGGCTTCTGTCATAAAACGAACTTGGGCCATGCTGCTACTCATTCTCAGAATTAGGACGCGTTTTACAGTGTAAAATGGCTCTCTCTAGAAGTTCTAATGCCGAGCTATCTGCTTCTGGAAGCTTAGCGTCCGATTGACCTAACGGCTCAACACGGCTACCCCACTTAATATGGCCTGCCCCCCAAGTTAAACCGGCACCGAATGCCGCCACAAGAATGTTTGAGTTAGGTTTAACAAAGCCTTGCTCTAACGATTCACACAATGCAATCGGCACAGTCGCAGCCGATGTGTTGCCGTAGTTTTGAATGTTCACAAACGCTTTCTCACGTTCAATGCCCGCCATATCACACAGAGTTTGAATAATTCGGATGTTCGCTTGGTGCGGAATCACAACATCGATGTTTTCAGTTGAGATGCCAGTGCGACTCAATACTGTATGTGCTGCAGCGCCCATTCCTTTCACTGCACGCTTGAAGATCTCTTTACCAACGAAATCAAAATCCCAGTAACCGTTATCAGCAGCAAAGCGGTCCATAGACGTACCGAATTTTGGTACTGCTAGAATGTCACGGCCCTCTGCGTCACAACCGATTTGAGCTTCTTGTAAACCCACTTGTTCTTCAGTACGCGATAAAACCACAGCGCCAGCGCCATCACCGAATAGAACCGCAGTATCACGCTTGGTCCAGTCGATGAAGAATGAAAGACGCTCTGCACCCACAACGATCGCATTGCGGTAGTTGCCCGCTTGAATCAATCGAGTTGCTGTTTCAACACCGTAGATAAAGCCTGTACACGCTGCATTAAGGTCAAAAGCTGCTGCGCTCTTGATGCCTAAGTTCTGTTGAACTTTAGACGCGGTATTTGGAATAAGAGAGTCTGGACTGCACGTCGCTACGATCACAAGATCGATATCTTCGGCTGTTAAACCAGCACACGCCATTGCATGTTGAGCAGCAACGGTCGCTAGCTCAGAGGTATTTACATGACTGATACGACGATTTTCGATACCAGTTCGAGTACGAATCCACTCGTCAGACGTATCAATGAAAGTGCTTAAATCATCATTGGATAGCACGGCTGGTGGCAGACACTTTCCCCAGCCCGTAATTTCAGCGTAAAATTTTGTCATCATTTACCTGTTTATTGTTTGTTTTTATTTGAGTATCTTATTCTTGTTTAAACAGTATAAGCGTTCCGTACATGATTCGTAAATCGCGTTAGGCACGGAGACGCAATAAAAAGAGAAAGTTATGTCTACATTCAACACACGTTGCCCTTCTTGCGGTGGCGTAAACCGAGTTCCTTCAGAAAGAATTTCAGAAAGCCCTACTTGTGGTAAGTGCAAAAACACACTTCTAGACGGTGCACCAATCGAAGGTACGTCACTGAATTTCCAATCAATTTTGAACAGTTCACAGCCTGTCGTTGTCGATTTTTGGGCGACATGGTGCAACCCATGTGTAGGTTTCGCACCTGTGTTCAGCGATGTCGCTAAAGAGCGCGCTGGCGATGTTCGATTTGTTAAAATTGATACCGAAGCTCAACAGCAACTGGCGGCTATGTATCAAATCAGAAGCATCCCAACGGTGATGGTGTTCAAGAACGGTCAACGTGTTGATACGATTAACGGTGCACTGCCAAAAGGTCAATTTGATCAGTGGCTTAATCAAGCACTAACTAAGTAATACTATTGGTTAAGCTATTGATTTAGCATTACTTAATTCTAAGTAAGCACACAAAAATAGGTTAGAGAGTCTTACCAAATCAAGACTATCTAACCTACTGTTTTATTTATGGTTATCACTTAACTTCTTGAATAAAACTACAGCTTCGCCTTTCGCTTGAATATTAGATTCTTGCTTGCCAAACCCGTATTGCTGTTTGATTTGATCTGCGACTTTCTCAGCAATCATAATGGTTGGTGCATTGGTGTTTGCCCCAATCAGTGTCGGCATCACAGAAGCATCAATGACTCTCAAATTATCCAATCCATAAACTTTGAGATCTTTATCTACCACAGCTAAAGAATCGCTACTAGGTCCCATTTTACAGGTCCCGATCGGGTGATACTGAGTGTCTGCACGATTGCGAATATCTTGCTCGATAGCCTTGTCATCACTGGCGTCCACAGGGTAGAAAGCATTGCCTCGGATATCATCAAACGCGGAACTCTCTAACATTTGATACTGCTTCTTCCAGCCCTTAATCATGATCTCCATGTCTTCAGGATGACTGAAAAACGCAGGATCGATCTTAGGCGGATCATAGGGATCATTACTATTGAGCGTTACGGTTCCGTAGCTCTTCGGTCGCAATAAGGTGACATGAGAGGTAAAGCCATGACTGGTATGAATTTTTCTAGCATGGTCATCTACAACAGCGACCACAAATACAAACTCTAAATCCGGTACAGCGATATGATCTTCGGAACAGAGAAAGCCTATTCCCTCTGCAAAATTACTGCTCATTTTACCGCAGCGTTCTTTGTGCCATAGTGGTAAGGCTTTGGTCATTTCAGAGGCCATTTGCAGCGAGATACCAAAAGTTTCACGCTTTTCACTGCATTTATACGAATGTACTAAGTCGATATGATCTTGAAGGTTCTTGCCCACTCCAGGTAATTCATGAACCTGTTCGATTCCATGTGTCTCTAGTTCAGTTTGAGCACCGACACCAGACAGTAACAGCAATTGGGGAGAACCAAACGCGCCAGCGGAAAGAATCACTTCTTTGTTGCATCGTATCTGATAACGCTTTCCGCTAGAACCATATTCAACACCAATCGCCTTCTTGCCTTCAAACAAAACCTTATGTGTGGTGGCTTTAGTCACGACCGTGAGATTTGATCGTGAAAGGTTTGGCGTTAAGTAAGCCTTGGCAGCACTGCATCGTTCACCATTCAGCTGTGTTACCTGCGTCGGCATCGCCCCAAACTGAGCAGCGCCGTTAATATCCTCATTGCGAGGTACACCTATCGATTCACACGCCGTTAAATAACGTTCCAACATAGGGCTTGGCGATCTAAGATTGGCCACATTAAGAGGACCACCTTGGCCATGGAACTCATCTTGGTGGACTTCGTTGTTTTCTGCTTTCTTAAAGTAAGGCAAACAGGATTCATAGTTCCAGCCAGCATTGCCCAGCCTTTCCCATCTATCGTAGTCATAGCGATGTCCACGAGCGTACATCATGGCATTGATAGAGCTAGAACCACCAAGTGTCTTACCTCTAGGCTGATAGCCTTTACGACCGTTCAAACCCGGCTGTTCAACCGTTTCGAATGCCCAATTATTGAGTTTGGTTGGCATCATCGCCACCACGCCAACGGGTGTGTGAATGAATGGGCTGGTGTCTTTACCACCCGCTTCTAACAAGCAAACCGTCACATCAGGATCTTCCGACAGCCGAGAAGCCATCACACACCCAGCTGAACCACCGCCAACAATAATAAAATCATAACTATCCATTTGCCATCTCCGCTATTTCTAGTGGGTGTAACTCACGCTTCAAGATTTTTCCGGTTGCTGTCATGGGTAAGGCTTTACGAATGAATACCTTACGCGGGTATTTGTAGTCGGCGAGTTGCTCACGACACCATGCTATCAAGGCGGCACTATCACATTGCGTATGTTCGTGAAGAACCACATGCGCGTGGATCTCCTCGCCTAAATGTTCATGATGCTCGCCTACCACCGCGACCATTTCGACATCGGGGTGACACATCAACACTTCTTCGACTTCACGTGGATAAACGTTGTACCCACCACGAATAATCATGTCTTTAACACGGTCAACAATGAACAAATTGCCATGCTCATCGACGCGACCGATATCTCCCGTTAAGAACCAACCATCACGAATAGATTCAGCTGTCGCCTCTGGCCTTTGATAATAGCCTTTCATCACACTTGGGCTTTTAATGCAGACTTCGCCGAGTTCACCCATAGCGACAGAGTTGCCTTGTATATCAGTAATCTTGATGAGGTGGCCACATAAAGGCTGACCGACACTACCCGATAAACGATCGCCATCAATATGATTAAAGGTCGCAACCGGCGCCGTTTCCGAGAGCCCATAACCTTCTAAGACTGGTAATTCAAAACGAGATTCAAACTGCCGTATGACCTCAAGCGGCATAGAAGCACCGCCAGAAACACCTAACCTCAAGCTGTGTTTAACCTGTTCAGAGCGCTCTAATGACTCTTCTCCGGCTCTAAGAAGCCCAATGTACATGGTAGGAACGCCAGCAAAGACACTGACTTTATGGCTAATGATCTGTTCAATAACCAGTGATGGTTCAAAACGAGGAATCAACACCATGGTGGAGCCCGTTAACACACTCGCGTTCATCATCACTGTTTGGCCGAAACTGTGGAACAAAGGAAGCGTGGCCATTGTCGTGTCACTGTATTCCAATCTCATTAAATACTGAGATGCCATCGCATTGGTTTGCATGTTGGTGTGAGAAAGCTCTGCGCCTTTTGGCTGACCTGTTGTGCCAGAGGTATAGAGGATTACTGCGGTATCATCGCCATGACAAGCCACAGACTCAAAAGGAGTAAAAGGTTGTGCCAACCAATCAGCGATTGATTCATGCTCCTCATTACTTTCTAAAGTAGTGTCTGTGTTTGTTGGGATAGGCATCTCGACAAAGTGTTCACAGTGGTTTGCCTGCTCAAAACCTTGTAAACCATAGCGACCAATTGGAAGCTCTTCACTGCCGTCAAAACATAAATAGGCCTTCGCGTTAGAGTCATTAAGGTGATAAGCGATCTCTCTGGCCTTGAATAGCACGTTCAAAGGCACGACTACACAACCCGCTTTTAGAATCCCGTAATAGGCTATCGGAAAGTAAGTCACGTTCGGGCATGACAACGCTACCTTATCTCCGTTCTGCAATCCAAGTCTTTTCAAGTTAGCAGCCACGTTTCCAGAAAGTTGTTCTAACTGAGAAAAACTGATTTCATCCGATCCCATACGCAGAGCGGCTTTAGTTGGAAAAAGCGAAGCGCTACGCTCCAAATTAACAGCAAGATTGTGCATCCATGATCTCCTTGTGCGGCTTAGACCTGTTTGTGACGGTCACCGTAGACGTTCTAATCGTTGTAATAAGTCTCTTTCTTGTCATCACGAGCCTGCACATTGGTGTGTCATGTAGATAAGAGTCGTTATTGAGCAAAATGTTTGAGACGCTCCAATGTGCAGCCCAATAAATTACAACATTTCGATAACATTTCGAACAGGTTTCAAAAAGACAAAAACCGGTGATATTCGGACACAGCCTGCGCTAGCCCAATAAAACCTTGCACACATAAACCAAAATTTGGAACAAGCTTGCGAAAGTGAGAACAAGCAACAGGCGTAAATGTTAAAAGTTCGGTTAAGATATCGATATTCAACAAGAGGCAGCTTATGGAATACACCGCAGTTTACGAACCCGACATGCAAGCATTCGGCATTCTGGATCTTCAGTTGCTGCATCGTTACCTGTCGCCTGTTCTCAGTATCGAAGAGTTGCTCGAAGGCAGTAACATCGATGCTCTCCAACTCAACACACCCGATACACACATCACTTTGGCGCAAAAGCTTGCTGTGTTCAGTAATGCGTTAGCGAATTCCAACGAAGACGGATTGGGGCTTAAAGTTGGCCAACAAGCGAGGTTCAGCGATTTCGGCGTGCTCGGTTATGCGGTGTTTAGCAGCGAAACACTACTCGATGCCTTTTTAATCGGGTTTAAGTATCTGCAACTTGCTGGCCCTGTCCTCAGGAAAACCATGTCTGTAGAAGACAACATTGGTTACTTTCGCGCAGAGCAACTTATCGAACTCGATTCTTTACTGCCCTTTTGTTGTGAATACTGGTTCGCAGCGATACACAGTTTGTGCGAAGAGGTCTTACAGCAGCCCTTTCCTTCTCAAGTGATCCGCTTCCCCTATCCAAAACCTGAATACGGCGATCTATACACAGAGATTTTCCGCTGCCCGGTTGAATTCAATAGTGACCGGCTTGAATGGGAGTTCGACGCAACCACCTTGTATTCATCTCTTCCTACCGCCAACCCCATCACTTTACAGATGTGCTTAAAATCGTGTGATGACATGTTGGCAAAAGTCAGTGCACCCAGTAGCCTCAAAGAGAAAGTCTCTCAGATGCTGATTGAAAGGCCAGGATGTTACCCTTCTATAGAATCCATTTCTTCAGAACTGGGCATGTCTTCTCGAACTCTGCGTCGTCACCTGAAAGCAGCGGATACGAGCTATCAGAAGATACTGGACCATGTTCGCTTTCACCTTTCCCGGCACTACCTTTCTTCAACTCGAATGAGTATTGAAGAGATATCTGAACGAGTTGGCTTTTCTGATAGCGCTAACTTTCGTCATGCCTTTCGTAAGTGGAGTGGTAACTCGCCACGTCAATACCGTAAAGAAACTGTCTAACACTTAAAATCCCACTCAATCCAAATCATAAAAAGACAATCACGCTGCAATCTTTTTCTAAATTAAACCACCAATGAACAACGGCTTAACGACTTTTTGCCCGCATAAAATCTCGCCAAACCACCAAATATCGCAACCGTATTTTAGTTTAGTTGGTCGATAAATTTCCTTTATCTTAACGACCATTTTTATTTGTTTTACCCAATTCAGTTTCTCCCCCATAGTCGCGGAAAATTCATCGTTTCTTTTACTATCAGAGGCTCCTGCATTGGACAACATCCAACCAACAACTCGCATAACTGTTCCTGTTATTGCATTGTCTTTTTACGCGATCGCTTCAGGCTACTTAATGAGTTCATTACCATTAATGCTGTCTGAGTATGGCTTAGACAAAGATCTATCGAGTTGGTTGGCGAGTGCATTCTATGCAGGTCTACTGGCTGGTACATTATTGATTGAACGTGCCATTGCGCGTGTTGGCCACAAAGATGCGTTCGTCATCGCATTGAGTGTGTTCATCGCAACGATCCTTGTATTGCCATTGATCCCACACCAAGCAGTATGGCTACTAGCTCGCTTTGTGGCTGGTGTGGCGGTTGCAGGTATCTTCGTGATTGTAGAGTCTTGGCTAATGAGCGGCGACGAGTCACAACGCGCAAAACGTCTCGCTATCTACATGTGTTCACTGTACGGCGGTTCTGCAGTTGGTCAGCTTGGTATCGGTTACCTAGGTATTACTGGTGGCGTACCTTTCATCGCAATGTTCACCCTTCTGTTTGGTGCGATCATTGTGCTGATGTACGGACAAGCAACTCCACCACAGATCCACGATGCGCAATCTTTGTCTTTAAAGCAGATCAGCAAATTAAGCCACAGCGCGCTAATTGGCTGCATTGTTTCCGGATTAACGCTAGGTGCGATTTACGGCTTGATGCCAGTTGAACTTGCTCAACGTAACATTGCACACGAAGACATTGGTGGTTTGATGGCTTTGGTTATCATGGGTGGTATGGCTGTACAGCCGATGGTGACTTGGTTATCTCACCACGTAGGACAAGTGTTATTAATGGCTTTGTTCTGCCTGCTAGGGGTTGCAAGCATTGGTGTGCTGACTATCAATCACGATTTCTACGTACTAGGCATGAGCTTGTTCGTATTAGGCATGGCCACATTTGCGCTATACCCAATCGCGATTAACTTAGGTTGCCGTAACCTTGACCCAAGCTACTTGGTGTCAGTGACTCAAATCATGCTACTTTGCTACAGCATCGGTTCTGTTGCGGGACCAATCGTTGCAGACAGCTTTATGGATTCACAAGCAGGATTGTTCACTTACCTATTCGCGTCTCTACTTGCTACAACGATCTACATGTTGATTGCTAGCCTAAAGCGCTCTCACCTACAGATTGCAGGCGAGTAAGCTTAAATAGACAGACACTAGATGCGTGTCATTAGGGCTCCGAGTTCAGACTTTATGTCTAAGCGAAGGGCCCTTTTCAACTCATGCCTATATGTAACCTTCTTCTCCCACACTTCTCATTTCATCGTGCAAGGCTAACCAAGAAGTCGATGGCTCTTTCGATATTGACTGGGTGACAAACCGAAATGCTTTTTGAAACGATGCGAAAAGTTATAAGGATCTTTGTAGCCTAAGCGATTAGCAATCATAGAAACTGACCAATCTTGATATTTCAGTAGACTGGTGGCTTTGTCCATACGTAATTGAATCAATTTACTGCGTGGTGAGAGGTTGAATAGCGTCTTGGTGACTCTATTGAGTTGCTCTTCACTGATGAACACTCTTTCAGCCATCCCTGCCACTGTCCATGGCTGATGCAGACTACTTTCAATTTCGTTATAGAGCGCTTGAACACGTGCAGTGGTGCTGGTCGACTTAGGCTCAAACCCCGTCAATGTTCGGATAATTTCACTCAAGAGTAACTTACGGTAACTGGCTCTACCGCCTATCTCAAAGTAAACCAAGTTCATTAATGACCAGATCTGCTCACACTCTCCAAAAGGCACAATCCCCTGTCCTAAACTTGCTATGTGCTGCCATTGCTTGGTGTCAGGCGTCAGCATCCACGCCATTTTCCAATAATTATATTGAGGATCGAGTTCAAAACGAAATGGGGTTTCAGCAGGAAGCACCACGAGTGTATAAGGTGTAATCGCTTGGACCGATGTTGCGGTTGTTAGAATGCCGCCACCTTCCATAGTGAAAATCAACGTATGAACATTAACGGATTCGCGCTCAACCCAGTAGCCATCATATAGCTTCGCCATGCCGCCCATATAGACACCAAAGCTTTTCATCTCTGGAATATCTTCAACGGTCAAAAAACGTTCTTTGCACTGTTCAGCGAGAAAAACATCATCATGCCAAGTTGATTTTGGTCTCATTGAATCAATGACGGATTCGCACAGGTTTTGTTGTTTTTTAAACATGTTGTTACTTCGCTCAAATCACTATAGTTCTGCCATAAATCGGAGAGCTTATGACAACTAACATCAACCCTAACTCATCTATGAATAACAAGCCAGAGAGCATCTTACCTCGTATCGTTAAACTGGGTTTACCTGTTGCTTTACAAAGTGCGCTTGTCGCTATTCTTGCCCTTGCTGACGTATTAATGGTCAGTGATTATGGTATGGAAGCAGCTGCGGCTGTGGGAATTGCATCAAAATGGCACTTCGTTGCTATTATGATTATGGCAGGGTTGGCCTCAGCAAACGGAACATTAGTCGCTCAATACTGGGGAAAGAACGACCGAAAAAGCGCGCGAACGGTATCATCTATCGCAATGGTGTTTGGCTTAAAAGTTCTGCTGCCTGTTACTGCAATCATCACTCTTGGTTCTCAGTTTTTAATGATGTTGCAGACCAGCGATCAAACCGTGATTGAACTTGGCGCGACTTACCTGTGGTATGGATTCCCTGTCCTTCTTCTGACTCACATTGTGGTCGTGGTAGAAGCAAGCATGCGCTCATCAGGTGACACCGTAACACCACTATTGCTTGGTGCGGTCACGATTGCCCTCAACATCGCACTTAACTTCGTACTCATTAAAGGTGCCTTCGGTATTCCAGCGATGGGCGTTGCAGGTGCGGCATTGGCAACCACTTTAGCGCGCTTGATTCAAGTGGGTTTGATGTATGGCTATATGCGCATGCGTAAACACTGGTTGTTAACCACGCCTAGCTCACCACATCGTCCGTCATTATGGCTATCTTACCGTCGTATTGCTTTGCCACTAACGATGAATGCCGTGTTATGGGCAATGGGTACTATGGCATACCAAATGATCTTCGGTCACATGGGCACAACGGAACTTGCTGTGTTCTCTATGCTCGCGCCTTTTGAGTCGCTGTGTTACTCGATATTCTTTGGTATTTCTGTAGCGTGTTCCGTGTTGGTTGGTCACTCACTCGGTCGTGATGAGTTTGATGACGCTATGAGTATGGGTCTGACGTTCATCAAAGCCGTGGTTGGTTTTGGTGCGGTTGTAGGCTTGCTATTGTTTATGGGTAAAGAGCACGTTCTGTCATGGCTAAACCTGACCAAAGACGCTTTATACCCGCTTGCTTCACCTGCGATGATGATCATGTGCTTTGCGGTCGTGATTCGCATGCTCAACATGGTGATCATTAACGGTATTATTCGTGCTGGTGGTGATAATGCGTTCTGCCTTCGCATGGATTTCATCGCGATGTGGATGGTGGGCATTCCTGTATGTGTTTACGGCGCGTTTGTCGCTGAATGGGACTTTAAATACATCTATGGTCTAATGTTGGTAGAAGAAGTCGTGAAATTGACCATCTGTTCACACCGTTACTTGAGCCGACGCTGGATCAACAACCTAACGGTGACCTACGAAGAGCCTCAAGCGGCGTAAGTTTCAGTTACCTGGCTATATTCAAACTTAGATAAAACGTATCTACATAAAAAAGGTCTGAGAAATCAGACCTTTTGCATTTCTTTAGAAATTACTTTAAAGCGCCACTTACTTCTTGTTCATTCGGATATGGCGGTTCGACACATTCGGCAACGGCTTTTCAGGCACTTTCCGTTTCTCATGAATCAGATGTCGAATCGCTAATATCGGATGCTTAAGTAGCATTCTTGGCCCGGCATAGCGCATCACCAATCGCATTTGCTCTTTCGGGTCTGGTTTATAGCAATGAATCGGACACTTATTACAGGTCGGTTTTGCTTCGCCATAAGGACATCTATCCAGTCGTGTTTCGGCGTAACGCAACAGTTGCTCACACTCCTCACATAACGCGTTATTCTGACGAACTTCACCGTGGTGATCTTTGCAATAGATGTGCACCATCGCAATAACGGTTTTGTACTCCGTTGCGAGCTCACCTTGTAGAATATTGTTATGTTGGAACATGTTTTAATTACCTAATGAGAAACCGTACAGGTTGAGATTAACGCTTTCGCTTATCACATCTTCAACTCGCTCGAACACAAAGCCTAACTTAGTCAGTAGTGTGATACTTCGAATGTTATCAGAGGTAGTGATGGCAACTAAATGATCGATATCAGCATTCTGCTTAGCTTGTTCAATTATCGCCTCCGCGGCTTCTTGGGCAAAGCCTTGACCATAAAACTCAGGAGCAAACCCGTAGCCAATATCATGCGACGCTAAGGTGTCTCTTTTTATTAATCCGCAGATACCAATTGGCGTTGAAGTTTCTTTGATTTCAACCATCAACAAACAGACACCCTTCTCTTCATGCATCTTAAGAATGTTGTTTTCAATGTACTCGACAGCCTTTTCAGTGTTGTTGATTTCCTTATCACCAATGTAACGCAGGAAATCTTCTGAGCTGTATAGTCGTTGAATAAACGCCGCATCTTGAGGTGTGATCATTCTTAATCTTAAACGTTCGGTCTCGACTGACTGCATAGTGATATTTTCCTTGCTGAATACCATGTAAATATTGAGTTCTAGAGCTAAAATGATTATCCTCCTCCGCCTAAACTAAATACAAGGCTATGCAGCAATGAACCGTAAGAAAAAAATCAATCAAATTCTAAAAAAGAAGCAGAAACAGGCGAATTCTAAACTGCATAGTAGCAACAAGCCTCGCTACATCTCTAAAGCTGACCGTGCAAAAATGGAAGCTGAAGAACAAGCGAAAGCAGCTCAAGAGCAAGCTGAAGGTTCAGTAGAAGCAACTGTTGAAGCTGAAGAGACAAAAGCTGCAGAGTAAGTTTATACTCGCAGTCCTCTTGTCTGACACTCTTTTCAGAGCCAACAGACAAGAACAAAAAAGCAGCCTCAAATTGGGCTGCTTTTTTGATCCTACCATTTTTAATCGCGCTGGTTAGCCTTTGAATGGCTGCACTTCCCAACGGGCAAACGGTGCTTTTGCGTTGATTCCCGCTCTGCCCCAACGATCAACAGAATCCACTACCAAGATACGCTCATTCGGTACCAATGATTTAATCAAGTTGCTTGGCTTTTTCGCTGTAACTAACCATAGAGCATCATCTTCCGAAAACATCTCTTTAAGCTTGGCTTTGTCCTGCTCTGTCCATTCCAGTTCAGCTTTGAACATGCGTTCTTCAACAAACAGTTGGCTGCCAGAGGCGAAATCTTCCAAGCTTTCTGAAAGCAACAATACTGAATCTACGTCATTGTCGAGCAATACTGCTTGCTGCTTGTTGATCAGTTCACGAACATCCAACATCACACGTTGTAAGTTGCTATCAATCGTTTCAGCTTGCGCAGGCCACAACAACTTAAAGTCGTCAGCCACAATCGCCGCCATACGTGTTAAGTTGGTCGGGTTTAACCATGCGTATTTAGACACATCACCATTCGACAATGTAAGCGCAGCAACGCCTTGTGCACGCGGTGTAATCGCTTGAGCGGCATCAACCTCAACTAAACGGATATTACTTTGTCTTGCGTATACAAACGTAGGGTCGGCTTGCCAGATCGATGACAACGTTACCGCAACGGTCGCCTTTTCACCCGATTGAAGCACTTTACTCGCACCCTTGGTACCAAACCAATTCGGCAGACGGTCAATACCGTAGCGCTTAGGTGGTAGATATTCGGTCGTAATGTCCGTGCCTTTGGTTAGCTCTGTCGCCAATGCATAAGTCACAGGTGTACTGGTTAGGATGTCTTCTGCATTCACGTTCAGTGACATCACAGAACCAGCCATTAATACACTACCAAGTACACTCACTTGAGCCGTTGCTTTTACTGAGCTAGCGATACGATTCATTAAACAAGTCATGATTACGCCTTTCTTACAATTCGGTATAGCGTTGCTGCTAGGAAAAACGTTGCAGAAACGATGATGATTGAAGCGCCCGAAGGTACTGGTAGTTTCAATTCCATAGGTAAGACGGTTCCAACTAAACACGCGACTGTTGCCAGTAATGCCGACAGCAATACAAAGCTGCCCATGCGTTTAGTTAGCAAGCGAGCTGTCGCACCTGGGATCAGCAATAATGCACCAACCAGAACAGCACCTACGATCTTCACCGCTGCAATCGTCACTAAGGTGATCATCATGACAAACAAGTAGTCGTAGAAACTGGTGTTATAACCACGAACCTTGGCAATATCAGGGCTGATACAGGTTAGAAGAATACGGTTGAACGTCGGTATCAAGAGCAAAATAATGATCGCGCAGCTGCCTGCGAGAATCGCTAAGTCTTGGTCTGTTACCGTCAAAATCGAACCAAATAGTACGTTCTCAAGCATGTGGATGTTGATCTTACGCGCCACGTACATCAGCAATGCCGCACCCACTGCCAGTGCTAAAGCAAGGAAAACGCCAACTAAAGTATCGTATGGCACATTGGTTCTGTTTCTTACAAAGTGAAGAAGCAGCGCGAAGATCATACAGAAGCTAAACAGACCAATAATTGGGTTTTCTGGTGGCTCGCCAAGCAACACACCTATAGCGATACCGGTTAATGCCGCGTGGCCTACCGCTTCAGAGAAGAAAGCCAAACGCTTAGCAATCACCAAAGTACCCAGGCCACCTAGTAACGGGCCCAGTAACAATGCAGCAACCAGTGCATTGACCATGAACGCATACATGAAGCTGTCAGATAACCAACCCGCTTCAACACCACTTACGGCAAGTTGTCGTAGCCAATCCATTACGCAACCTCCTTCGGTTTGTTCATCGCAGCACCACTGCTGTAATGCTGGAATAAGCTTTCAATCTTACTTGGATGTAGTACCTGTTCGTGTGGACCACTATCAACCAAGAATCGATTCACAACATGTACATTGGCTTCAAGGCGACGTACTGCAGTTACATCATGATGAACGGCAAGAATGGTGCGACCTTCATCAACGCATTCACGAATTAGAGATTCAAGATAACGAACGCCCTGCTCGTCCATACCTGTGGTCGGCTCGTCTAAAACCAATAAACTTGGGTTATCCAATAAGGCTTGAGCAAACAATACACGTTGTTGCTCACCACCCGACAACTGTCCCATACGGCGGTCGCTACGAGTCGCCATACCCACACGATCCAATTGCGCGAGTGCGAGATCCAATTGCTTAGACTTACGACGCCAAAATAGTGGAATTCGAGTTTGGTTAAGCAACACGAAATCCATGACCGTCAGAGGTAAGCTCGATTCGAAGGTCGCTTTTTGAGGAACATAACCAATACTTGGCTTTTCTGGCCAATGAATATTGATTTGCCCAGAGAAAGGCGTCAAACCAAGAACAGAGCGCAGCAAAGAGGTTTTACCTCCGCCGTTTGGCCCCATGATCACATGGCACTCACCTGCTTTAAGTTCTAATGAGATATCGTCAAGAATGACGTTATTGTCGTATTGCAAACCAAGTTGATTTATTGAAATTGAAGGACCTAGCATTATGCGTTCCCGCTTTTTGCTTGGTTCGCCGCCGCAAATTTCATTGCTTCGATTAACGTTTGTAGGTTCTTCTTCATTTCAACTGCGACTTTGTCGTCTTCATATTCGCCGTGCGTCATGTGAGAGAAACGGTAAAGCTGAACGCCCGTTTCCGCTTCAATGGTGTCAACAAAACGGTTTGGCATGTTGAGCTCATAGAACAGAACATCAATACCCGATGCGCGGATCTTTTCGATCGTTTCTTGCAGTTGGCTAGCACTTGGTTCAACACCGTGTGCTGGCTCAATCACCGCCGCCACATCTACACCAAACTCTTGCAGAATGTACCCATACGCATTGTGCGTGGTCGCCACCTTCATACCTGAAGTATCTAACTCACCTAATGACAACATCGCATCGCGCTTCATAAAGCGAAATTGCTTTGCGTATTTACGTGCATTCTTACGATAAAAAGCCGCGTTGTCAGGGTCGAGCTTAGAGACCTCACTCGCGATGGTGTAAACCTTTTGAATTGTTGTCGAAAGCCCAACAAAGGTATGTGGGTTAACGGCACCTTGACCAACAGACTGACCAAGAGCAGGAAGTAGAGGCACTTCTTTGTTCGCTTCGATCACCACTAAGTCATCACGTTGCGCAGCTGAGATTACTTTAAGTGCGAAGTCGTCATGGCCAATACCGTTTACCACGATAGCGTCCATCTGGCTCAATCGCTTCAAGTCGTTCGGTTGTGGCAAGTAGTTATGCGGATTAAAGCCAGCATCAACCAAAGGAAGGATGTTCACTTTGTCACCCACCACGGCTTTTACGTAGCTGTAGTAAGGCTGAAGGGTTATGCCAATCGTCAGCTTATCGCTGTCGATTTTGTATTCTTTTGCCAATGCATTGGGTGTCATTAACACCGCCAATAACGACATCAATAGAGTCATAATTCGCATAGTAATTCTCTTATTATTAGTGAGCATTTTTATAAGCCGGATTGTTTAATGAGAAGAAGCATCATGCAGCTCAACTTCTGATTCATTGACGACCATTTTCCAGCCAGCAGATTCAAGTGTGTTCTCATCAAAATTAGCCGGTTGACTTGCTACGCCACCCAGGTAAATCCAGATTTCAGGAGAAACGCTGTTCGCGTTTAAAATAAAGGAATCAGCAAAGCCATGATCGCTTTTTGCAGCATATTCACTTGATGTAGCTTGTTCACTTGGTGTAGAAAAGTAGTAGCCACGCTCGTCCAATAACCAAGTATGAGAACCTTTGCGCTTCCAACTCTGGTCTTCAACAAATGGCGCGACCCATTCATCTTGAAGTGACGCAACACTTGGCCATTCGCCGTCAGAGTCCATATGCAGGTCGCGAATCTCTTCATGAGCCAAGCGAAGCTCTGATAACATCGCCAAGTTTTCTTGCTCGACATCGGTCACTAAGATTTGATGATCAAGTACCGCTTTGATATGCGATTCTGCTTGACGAAATGGGATAGCAACCGTGGCAAAGCTCAGGATGAACACAATGATCAGCCCTACCCATTTGCCTTCTCTGCCGCCCGTGTCAGCACGTACACCTTGAATCATCATTTCTCGCTGATCTCAACAACGTCTACTTCAACAGGAAACTCGTGGCCAGAATCAAACACAAGGTAGAACTCAGTGTCAGGGTTTGGAAACTCAACGATCGAGCGTTTATCCGTCATCTCTTTTGCAATCAAGTTGTCTTCGTAGTCGTACATCTCAACCGCGTAATCAATCGCTTTACTACCGTCTGAATAGCCCGCTTCGCAAGCCACAGTTTTGCCTTCAAACCAGCAGCTCATCAATGGAAAGTGTGCTTGCGCAGGTAATGCAGCGAAACCAAGTCCCAGAGCCAAGCATGGAGTGATTATCGATTTTAGTTTTGTTTTTATTGTCATGGTTCGTACCCTAGCCACAGTGCAAATTCTCAGAAGTAAACTGAGCGTAAAGGGCTCAAATGAGCCCTTAAGTTTTTTTGATTCTTAATCAGGGATCTAGCCCCGATATCACAGACTATTGAAGCAGCGCTTCGAACGTTAGGTGAACGTTCGCGCTTGCTTTGTCTGCCAGTGGGTTGTCAATCAACTCACCTTTGTAGTTCGCTTTCATTACGTAACGACCTGCTACGTCTGGAGTAAACGTGATTTCACCGTTCTCATCACTCACCACATCAATCTGCTCTTGGTGGTTGCGGTAAAGCGTACCTTCACGAGTAATCTCCGCTTTCACGTCTTTCTGGATTTCACCGTTGTAGAAGAACTGGAATGTCACAGGTTCGCCTTCAACGATATCTGAAGGGTGTGTCACAGGCTTCATTTCTAGAAGCTTGCCTTCAATTTTGAACACTGAATCCGTTGGCTTACCTACCGTGATGTAGCTTTCTGCACGAGTGAAGCTGATCTGCGTTACCACGTCACGTGATTTTTCAGGTAGAACTGAGTCACGCTCAGCTTTGTTTGCTTTAATCCACTTCACCGTGTCACGGCGACCCGCTTTGTATTGCGTGTAGTAAGACGGCTGGTTGTTGATCGCCACTTTGTGTGTACCTTCTTCTTCAAAATAGAAGTCGAAGATTGAACGACGCTTGCCACGAATAACGAAGTTAGGACGCTCGCTGCGGCCATCTGGCATGATGACATGAGCATTTTCGCTGCCAGCAGGCTTATCAAAAACAAACGTACCGTGAGACGCAGTAACATCGAACGTTAGCCAATCACCACCTTCTTTAGATACAGTAAAGTGAGATGGCAAAATCCAACGTGGGTGAGCTTGTGCCGTTGTCGTTGCTGCTAGGCCGAATGCCATCACACCCGCTAGAGCAAGTGCTTTGATTTTTGTCTGTTTCATCATGTTCAATTCCATTATTCATAATTGTTAGCCGTGTCGCTCTATCTGAGCCTACGATGACCACTGTCTATTCTGTTCAGCTTGGTTTTAGTTCGTACTTACTAGTTACTGTTCGCACTTACTAGTTACTGTTCGCACTTACTATTTAGCGATGTAGTTCAGGGTGATTTCACCCGTCTCTTCCGTTGCTTTTAATTCGTAAGATATGTTTGAATCTGCGAGTGATACTTTTTGGCGAAGGTAATTACGGCCACCGTGTTCACGAACCACTTCGATATGAACCGTGTACTCGCCTTGTTCTAACGTTTCACCGCTGTCGCTCTTACCATCCCACACGAAACGGTACTGGCCAGCAGGACGTGTTGCAGACGTCACAGCATCAACCAGTTCACGATCGTAACGGCCAACCTTTCTCCACCAGCTGCGCAGATCCTTAAGCCATTCGTCTTTACCGACCCAAAGCTCGATGGTTTTCACTGACTTTCGTTCGCTATTCTCTACCCACACCGCCACATAAGGACGTGCATACATAGAGGTATCAATCTTTGGAAGCTCAAAGCTGACATCCAGTTTTGCCGTATCAGGAATCGCTTGTGCCATACCTAGGCTTGGCAAAAGAGATAAAGCAAGAAGCGCCTTGCTCCAGTTCATTTTTTTCATTTTTAACAACCTTTTAAATCCGTTTAACCTTAAGTTCGCTCTTCAATCCGATTCATCAATCGAATCAAGCGTTAAGGCACGGCGACAAAATAGATAACCAATGAGATTGCAGACCCAAACACCGTCCATTTGATGGAAGTATTAAGCGTCCTTTTCTTAGGTAACAGTAAGCACACGCCAGTAAGCACAAAGAAGATCATCAGTAGCGCAGTGATATCGATAAACCATTTCCATACTTCACCGCTGTTACGACCTTTATGTAGATCGTTCAACAATGCGATAACGCCGTAATTCGTGGTTTCGACTTCTACAAATTCAGACGTAACGTCAACAAACACGGAAGCGTTGTAGCCCGGTCCTTTGAAGTCCATAGACACTTCACCGATGAGCAACTCACCGTCTTCGATCTCTGCGTAGATGTCCAAACCTGAAGGAACGCCGGAGAGGTTAGCTTCTTCAAACAGAAATGTCTCAAAGGCCGTTTCGTCGGCTTTTAATCGCCCGTCTTGGATTGAAAATAAACTTGTAGGAAGCGTTAACGTAGACCGCTGGATATTGGGTTGGGTTGATTCAAATAACTCAGGTCGATTAAGGGTGATACCTGTCACTGAGAAGAAAAGAACAACGAACAGAAGCGCCATTGAAATATAAACATGAAGTCGACGAGCCCATGATTGAACCGCCCTACTTTTTAACGACATACAAACCAATACCTATAAATTTTATGGCGTCAATTTAGTTGATAATCATTCGTATTGGCATTCAATTTACATTGTTTACGTTTGCCGAGCGGCGTAAGGAAATTTACATAACATTACATGGGAAGTAATCGTACTGTATGCATATTCTTGCTAACTTGTACTAAAGGGAATGGATAGCTTGTATTTGAGGTCATCGATAGTAAGGTCAAACCTCAAAAAATCTCAATATCAACATGCTTGATTGAGGTTGGTTTAAGGTAGCAGTTGTGGCTTTAAGGATAGAAAGTTGGGACTATTTAAGCTTCGTGACTATTAATCTTCGGAGCTATTTGATCTTTGGAACATTTTGAAGATCTTACACAAACGGTGGACTCTTCGGTTGATGCGGTTTGTTAAATACAGACGAATAACCGATTTAACGATAGCTAATTAGGCTTAAAGGGATTTTGAAATGCGTATTATTGTTTTGGCTTTTACAGCGCTCGTAACAGCGTGCAGTAGCCAAATGAGCAACACAGAAGAGCACGTCCAAGAGTACATCGGTTCAGACATAACCGATGTACAAGAGCAGTATCTAACCGAACGCTCACGCCCTATTAGCTTTTGGGCATCTCGAAACTATGCTTGGGTTGAGACGAAGAAACCACTAGACAATGGTTACACTTTACATGCCTTTAAGAACCCTTATCGTGACTGCACCATTAACTGGGTCGCTAACACCAGTGGCGCAATTCAAAGTGCAACGCTTAGTGGGACGATGTGCGAGCCTTAATCAATCCAATCCAATCCAATCCAAGATAAGGCTAGATGAGCTTAAGTCGCTAGAATTAAAAAGGGTGTCATTTGAACGATCAAATGACACCCTTTTGCTTTTCTTGGTTCTTATGTGCTGTTCTTATCTTCTGTTTGCGATGAGCGGTTAGACGTTTCCGTTATCACTTACCGTTCTAAGCTGAGTCAGGTATTTAATCCAACCTTTGGCCTCAGAAGATGGCTCAATGTTGTTCGCACGCTTAGCTTGAGCAAGGGCGTTATCAAGATTCTTTAACTTGTACCATGAACGCACTTTCGCTAACGCAACATCGGCTTGTTTGTTTTTGTCTTTCACTTTATCTAAAACAACCAGAGCTCGGTCGTAGTAACCTTGCTGAACCAATAGCTGAGCCACATTCCAATGATACTGAGTGTCTTTTTTAGACGCTAACGTCCACACTTCAATCGCGTTGTCCCACTCTTTCGCTAGCTGCCAGTAGGTTGCTTGCTCTGCGAGAAGTTGAACGTCGCTGTTCGCATCATCTAGCTTACTAATTTCTTGTGCTGCGCGCTCTGGAATTCCACGTTTCGCGTAAAGCTGCGCTAACAAACGGCGATCTGAGTTCTTCAGCTCAACACCTTGTAGATCGGCCAGTGCTAACGTGTTCAATGCATCACGATTACGTTCTAATCTTAACTGAATACCCACAAGTTGACGCCACCAGTTGTCTTTTTCTGGTTGAAGTTCAATCAGGCTTTCCAGTGTCGGAATAGACTGTTTCCACTGCTTTAGCTGAAGCTGTGCGCCCAGTTTTAGCGATAGAGGTGATAACTCTGGTTTTGAATTGAACTTGTCGTGATTACCGATAGCCACTAGCACTTTCGACCAGTTTTCAATTTGGTATTCAGCTTGTGCAATTCGCATCCAAAGTGTGTCTTTCTTTTCCTTTTCAGGCGCTGTTTTCACTAACTCGTAGTAGTGCGGTAGCGCGTTTTTGAACTGCTGATCGTTCAACAATAAATCAGCCAGCATGCGCTTCGTTATCCAAGCTTGCTCATCGACTAGCAAATTCGTATCGACGGCATAAGTTAGCTGCTTAATCGCCGCGTCAGTTTTGCCATCTTGCCAGTAAAATACACCCAACATACGAGCTACGTATGCTTTGTCGTAACCTTTAGAAAGCTCCAAGCCTGCAAGTACATCAATAGCCTGTTTAACCTGTTCATCTTGAGCAAGCTTATGCGCCTTTTGAACACGAATGGCAGTATATTGAGATAGCTCTTGTGCTTGAGTTGTAAGGGGCATTAACAGCAAGCCCACTAATATCCATATCTGTTTCATCATTTTGCCAACTTAAACTCTAGTTTCACGGTTTGACCAACCTGAGCTATCGCTTTTCCATCGACGACTTTTGGTTGATATTTCCATTTTTTAAGTGCTCTCATCGCTTCACGTTCAAACATACGACGTGGGTTTGCGTCAGTGACTTGAATGTCAATTGGGCGTCCCGTTTCATCGATGGTAAAAGACATAATGACATGGCCTTCAGCGCCACGCTTTAGCGCTTTAGCTGGGTAACGAGGTTCTACTCGATACAGAGGCATTGCCTGTTGGTTTGACCCAAAATCAGAAAATGTCGGAGCGTTAATCGCTAGGCCGTCAATCGATGTATTCAAATCCAAAGAAGGCAGTGAAGACATCGAATTCAGAGGCGTAACTTCAGCTTGTGACTGAGACGTTTGCGCTTCCGGTGGCGGCTCTGGCATTTCTGGTTTTTCAGGGATTGCACGTTGTCTTCTTTGGACTTCTTGTTCTTGTTCCACCATGACCATGTTGAAACTTAACGTTTCACTGTTATCTGGTGAACGTTGGTGGCCATTATCGACCATCCAAGCCATAAAGGAAAACAGAGCTAAGCCCAATGCACCCGCTAGCGGTAAAGCAAGAAATAGGCGAATCATTTATGAAGATCCTCCAAGATCATCGCTTTTCAGCAGCAAGCGCGATGTTTTTAACACCCGCACCTTTAGCGGCGTCCATCACTTTAACAACCGTACCGTTGTAAGCGTGTTCATCCGCTTGAATAACCAAAGAAGCATCAGGTTGTTCTAGCAACAGGTGTTCTAACGTTGCTTGAACACGTTCAACATCAACAACACGTTTATCGATGAAGATGTCATTCGCAGATGTAATCGCAACAAAGATGCCCGCATCCTTTTGGCTTACCACGTTAGACGCTTGTGGGCGATTGACTTCAACCCCTGATTCACGAACAAATGAACTGGTCACAATAAAGAAAATAAGCATGATAAATACAATATCAAGCATCGAAGTAAGGTCTATTTGAGCCTCTTCGTTTTTTGAATGACGTCGACCGAGTCTCATCGTTGACTCCTTAAAGATTTTTCTAATTTCAATTCTAAGCGGTTACACACTTTCGCTAAACGAGCGTGAACAAACATGCCCGCTAATGCAGCAACCATACCGGCCATAGTTGGCAGCGTTGCCAACGAGATACCTGAAGCCATCAATTTAGGGTCACTGCTTCCTTGAGTCGCCATGACATCAAAAACAGAGATCATACCGGTAACGGTACCTAACAAACCCAACATCGGACAAATAGCGACTAACAGCTTAATAAAGTTCAAGTTTTGGTTAAGTAAGATACTCGCTTGCCCCAACCAACCTTCACGAATGGCTTTGGCATGCCAAGAAGAGTGATCTTCTCTTTCATGCCACTTAGTAATCCAAGCTTGGCGCTGCTTTGGAAAGTAGAACGCAAGATAAAGCACACGTTCGACTACAAGCACCCAATATACTAGGACGACAGCCGCTAGCCACCACAGGACGAAACCGCCCTGCTCCATAAAGCTTGATAAAGACAGCAGCCAGTCACTCGTTAACCAACTCGCTGGTAATAGAGAACCCGACAAAATATCCATTACGCAGCAGTCCCAACTGGTGAAACCACAGCTTTTGATTCAACCGTTTTTTCTGCCTGTTCAGCAACAAGGCCAATACCTTGTTTCTCAAGAATGTTGCGAATGTTTTCAGCCTGAGTGCTAAGAATGTTGTGTGCTAATAGCAGAGGCATTGCTGCAACAAGACCAAGTACGGTTGTTACTAGCGCCATAGAAATACCACCCGCCATCACTTTAGGGTCGCCATTACCAAACTGTGTGATCACTTGGAATGTTTCGATCATGCCAGTTACAGTACCTAGAAGACCTAACATTGGCGCAAGTGCCGCTAGAAGTTTTAGCATCGATAAACCTTTCTCTAGGTGAGTTTGTTCATCCACTACCGCTTCTAAAAGTCGTAGTTCTAGTGCTTCAACGGTTTGGTTTTGCTCTTTGTTGTAAACCGCAAGAACACGACCTAGAGGGTTATCACCCGCTTGCTCTGGGTTCTTAAGTTGAGCGCGAATTTTCTGGCGAGCGATAGCCAAAGAAATACCACGAACTAATGCGATGATTAAGCCAATTGCAAGCAAGCCAAGAATCACTTTACCAACTACACCACCCGCTTGAAGGCGATCAGTTAGGCTTGGTGTTAGCGCTAGTTGCTCTAGCATGAACCCACGAGAAGGATCGACAACCACGTTAGACACATCGCCATTCGCTAATGTAGATAGCGATGCTAAAGTTGGACCATTCGATGGCTGTTTCAGATACGCAATCGCATCTTCACGCTGTGTGTTCCAGCTAACATAGCCTTGGTCTGTTACTAGGCCGATTGAACCTAAACGATAAGCGTCGACAGTTTGTGTGTTGCCTTCACCATTGATGAATGCAATTTGAGATTTGCTCAGCTCAGAGCTCGCTTGGATCTGCTCTACCATACTCATCCACAAGCCAGAAAGCTGTGGCATTGATGGTAGTGATTTCGCATCGATAATTTGATCAACAGTTGCCGTGTGTTCAGCGCGATCAACACTGTTCACGGTTGAGCTAAGCTCTGCGCCGAGTTCTTTTGCGTTTTGACGAACGACACCGAACAGCTCACCTAAGCTACCGGTTTCTAAACGCAGCTTCTCTTCTAAGCGAGCAAGCTTGTTTTCGTTATCACTGAAGGTTTGAGTCAGAACATCTGTCGCACCTTGGATAGACGTACGTTTCGCTTCAAGCTGAGCTTTGATCGCTTTCAGTTCTTGTTCTGTCTTTTTGAAATCAGCTTCACGCACTACGTTGTGAGAAGCTTGAGTTCGACTCTCTGATTTTGCTTTATTAACTAGCTGAGCCGTCGTGTCTGATGCAGAGAAAGCAGAAAATGAAATAGACGTAATGCAAAGCAATGCTGCTAATGGCTTTAAGTTCATTACTTAACCTCCGCAACAGTTAAAGAAACAGGTAAAGTAATTAGGCTTGGCGCCGCTTGTTGGCTTGCAATGTCGTAAGCTTTATCTAGCTCAGATTTCATTGAAGAATCTAGCTCTTGCCACTGATTTTGTGTTTGATTCCAAGACCAGTATTGGCTGCCATTTAAGTTACGAGCCACCAAAGAGATACGACCTAAGTGCAACACGTCTGCTTCAATCGTTCTGTCGCTGCTCAATGCAACACGGCCTTGGTAAGCACCGAGCTTGATGCCGTAGTCCATCTCGATTTGGTAAGCTTCTAAGATACGACGATATTTCTCAGCATCACTCACATCAGCACGAGTCATCATTGCTTGCAGCTTTTCAACTCTTTCTAGACGTTGCTCTTTCCTGATTGGCACATCTTGTTCAACTAACTGCTGAAGGCCATCAATCATCTGGTACATCAAAGGCACAACACCTTGACGTGTGTATTTGATCTCGTCGATCTGCCCTTCAATGCTCTGAGCTTCTTGATTCTGGCTCTCAACCAATGCAGCAAGGTGATCGTGATAGATTTCTAGATTTTTCACTTCTTCTTGCAGACGCTCAATCTCAGCTTGCAGCATTAAAGTCGCTTGTGAGCTTTTATCAATAACCTTTTGGCTCGAAGCCGACGCGTTATTGGTCTTGTTTTGAATTGATTGAGCTTGATCCAAGCTGTTTGCCATAGAAGACGTTGCAACCAAACTGATGGCAAGCGCTAGGCTAGTTTTTAAAAGATTCATAATTGTAGTCATTTACTATAGAAGAAGGTCAAATACATTTTATTGATAAATACTATTATTGATAAGCACTCTCATTATCATTAAAAGTCACTCTCATTACTAGGGATATTTTTACTGAATAGCAGAATCACGAAAGGGGAAAGCCGAAACTTTCCCCTTAGTATTTAGGCTAACAATAGTACCCTACTAACAAATTAGTATTTTACCTGTAAAGTCGCCATGTAGTTACGGCCTTCGCCGATTACTACGTCTTCAGCAAATTGGTGGTTTGAAGATGTTGAACCGCCACCCGCTAGGTATTCTTTATCAAATACGTTCTCGACTGTTAGACGCGCTACGAAATCAAGAGAATCGTCGTACTTAAGCGTGTATGCAGCACCCATATCTACACGTGCGTAGCCGTCTTTCTTGAATGTGTTCGCGCTATCGCCGTAACGAGAACCTTCGTAGATAAGACCCAGGTTCACATCAACTTCGTTTGTTGCTGCATAGGTAGACCAAACGCTTGCTGCAAACTCAGGTACGTCTACTGGACGGTTACCTTCATATGTTTCATGGTTCGTGATTTCAGCATCTAAGTACATTGCAGAACCAGACATTGAGAAGCGCTCTGAAATAAAGCCTTGTGCGGCTAGCTCAGCACCACGGTGAACTTGTTCGCCACCTTGTGTCTTCGTCCAATCGCCTGATGAAGTGTCTTCTACATCCATTGAAATGTTTTCTTGGGTAATATCGAATACCGCACCAGAAACGAATAGACGTTCGTCCATCAGTTCCCACTTAGTACCGACTTCGTAAGACACGCCCGTTGCTGCGTCAAGAAGTTCGCCATCGTTGGTGTAGTTGCGGCTTCCGCTCGACACAACACCTTGTGGTTCGAAACTTTCAGAGTAAGAAGCGTAGATACTACCGTTTGATGCTGGGTGGTAAATCAGGCCAAGTTTAGGCGCTACATTTTCTTCTGCTACGCCATCACTTACTTTCCGGTCGAAACGAGCACCCGCAAGAACTTGCCATTCATCATTAATAGTAATCAAATCTTGGATGTAGAAGCCCCAAGTATCGTAAGTACTCATCTTACCTAGCGATGTTGGACCCACTGACGGCGCTGGTACTGTTGCATCTGGTACGTATTCAGCGCTGCTGAAGCGATCCATACCACGGTAATAGCTGTAGCCTAACCAGTTAGCACCGAATAATAGTTGGTGCTCTGTGCCCGCAAGATCAGCGGTTGTTGTTAGATCAACGTAAGCCGTTCTGAAACGCCATTTATCATGACGGTAGTTACCGCCTTGAGTCACGGTGCCCGTACCATCAGGATTCATATTTGAAAAGCTTGGGTAGCTTTCCATATCAATACGTTCGAAATCTTGGTAGTTGAAACCTGTTTTTAATGACCATGTATCAGTCAGGTTAGCAGCAATATCAAAACCAACGTTCTCAACATCATTCTCGATCTGTGACCACTGTGCATCCCAGATGTGCTTGTCGCTACCTACTCGGTTGCCGTCTAGCGTGTATAAAGCGCCAGAATCTACGCTACCTTCGTCGTTAGTTTTGTCGTAATGAACAGAAACTGTCACGTCTTCAGTTACATCGTAATCAACGAATACACCACCAACAAAACGTTCTGTTTGTGGTTCAGTTCCGTCACCATAAGTTCTCCAAGAGCCGTAGCTTTCTTTAGATAGAATCGCGCGACCACGTAGAGTTTCAGCGTCGTTCAAAGCGCCACTTACGTCTACCGTTGTACGAGAATGGTCATTAGAACCAATATCTTGGCTAACACTTACTTGCGTATCGTAAGTTGGCTTTTTGCTTACCATGTTGATCAAACCACCTGGTGCAGAAATACCGTAAAGAAGACCAGAAGGTCCTTTTAGTACTTCAACACGCTCTAGCAGTTCGATTGGTTGACGGTAGTGAGACCAATGTTGCTGGCCATTTTTAAGGAAGCCCGAAGAGCTTTCTACCGAGAAACCACGTAGAGAGAAACGTTCACGGTTACGGCTTGTACCGCCAGCACTTACACTCGCGTCATTCTTAAGCACGTCACCAAGCGTTGTTGCACGCTGTTCATCGATGATTTGCTCATCGATTACTAAAACTTGTCCCGGAGTCTCTAATTGAGTCGCCTCCATGCGCATTGCTGTTGTGTTCGTGTCGGCTTTATAACCGTAGTCACGACCTTCAACAACCATATGCTCGTCTGTTTTTACTGTTTCTGCCAATACTGCTGGTGAAGCTAATACTGCGCCGATCACTAAAGCCAATGGGCTCTTTGAAAACATGTCCTTTACTCCGCTTTTATTCTTTTAGACGAACACTTTGTTATTTATTCGATGTGTTCGCTGAACCGTTGCCGGTACCACTGAATTATTTCGGGAGTGAATATAAGTGATAACTATTACCATTTGCATTAAATTTACATTCTTTGCATTCGTAAAGTTTTGTAAAGGCCTGTCGGTGAGTCATATTTGAGGAGTTCAACAAAACCATTCAATACAAATAGTTAAGGCTCATGGACGTAAATCGACTGGTTATCTTCACCGAATTTTTTGAAACAACGGTATTTGTTCAGTCAATTGAAGACGTGAAGATTGATAAGAAAATCATCTCTTCTTATTTACTACCTTTGAAACGACAAATTTATGTATAAAACCCTCGATAGATGTAAATTAATAGTGAATTATTTTGTTTTTATTTGTTTAATTTACACAATTATCAGTGATTTTGATCACATCTATAATTCCAAACTCATTTTTTGTTTTTCGAATTGATTATCCGACTGCTAATCTCCTGCTCACTTTGAAAAGGTATCAAAGTTATAAATAATAAGGAGTGTTCTAAATGAATACCAAGAAACCTATGTCTCTGACTGGTCGAGTAATCCTCGGTATGGTCGTAGGTATATTAACGGGATTCGCCATTCAATCCCTTTTTGCAGACAACGGATTTGTTAACAACTACATCGTTAACGGACTCTTTGAAGTGGGCGGACAAATCTTTGTCGCCAGTTTAAAAATGCTTGTTGTGCCTCTAGTCTTCGTTTCACTAGTGTGCGGTACAAGTTCTCTTAAAGACTTATCAACTCTTGGCCGTATGGGTGGCAAAACGCTTGCACTTTATATCGGTACTACTGCCGTTGCCATCACTCTAGCATTAACTATCGGTAACCTGTTCCAACCTGGAGCTGGTGCGGATCTTACTGCTGCGAGCTCTTTCAAATCAGCGGATGCCCCTTCTCTGGGCCAAGTAATCATCGACATGTTCCCAACCAACCCTATTCAGGCGATGGCTGAGGGCAAAACGTTACAAGTTATCGTATTTGCAGTGTTGTTTGGTATCGCAATCAGTGCAGCGGGCAAACCCGGTGAACGTATCGCTGCAGTTTTCTCTGATCTAAACGAAGTGATCATGAAGCTAGTTGCGCTACTAATGAACCTTGCTCCTTACGGCGTATTCTTCTTGATGGCGAAACTGTTCTCTGGCCTTGGCTTAGGTGCAATTTGGAACCTAGCAGAATACTTCTTAGTGCTTGCTGGTACCCTGCTGTTGCATGGCTTGGTGACTTACAGTGCGATGCTTAAAGGATTCACAGGTCTTAGTCCGATTACGTTCCTACGTAAGATGGAAGATGCAATCATGTTTGCATTCTCAACAGCATCTTCGAACGCAACAATTCCAGTAACTATGGAAACGGCTAAGAACCGTATGGGCGTAGACAACAAAGTCGCTTCTTTCACAGTACCACTAGGTGCAACTGTGAACATGGACGGCACTGCAATCATGCAAGGTGTTGCGACGGCGTTTATCGCGCAAGCGTACAACATCGACCTTTCAATGGGTGATTACCTAATGGTTATCCTAACGGCGACACTGGCGTCTGTTGGTACTGCAGGTGTCCCTGGTGTTGGTCTTGTTATGCTAGCGATGGTATTGAACCAAGTTGGCCTGCCGCTTGAAGGTATTGCTCTAATCATGGGTGTTGACCGCCTTCTTGATATGATTCGTACCGCTGTAAACATCACAGGTGATAGTGCCGTATCTATCATCGTTGCTAAGTCTGAAGGCGCTCTAGACGAGTCTCGCTTCAACGACCCAGCAGCAGGTGAGAAAGAAGAAGAAGTTAAGCTAGCTCGCCAACAGGCATAGTCTCGCTTATCTTATGCTCTTGTCTTCAAGCTCAGGCGTAATTAATGGCTACGCCTAGCCCATACCAAAGCGCATAAAGAAAAACGCCACTGCAGATGCAGTGGCGTTTTTATTGGGTATCGCTTAAGTCAGTACTACTGAGTTGGGACAGTTATCAATTTAAGGTAATTATCAATAGGGAAAGCTAATCACCGATTGGGAACATCAAGTTCACTCTCAGCCCCCCACCTTCTCTATTCTCAGCAGTTACATGTCCATTCATCACACCCATCGCTTCTTTAACAATCGCAAGGCCCAGACCGTAGCCACCAGACCGTTTGTCTCTTGCTGATTCAATACGAGTAAACGGGTCGAATATACCTGCAATCTTGTTATCAGGAATACCGTCACCGTCATCTTCTACAGATATTACACTGTAACGTCTATCCATTACCTGTTCGTATGTCGTCACGACCACATGAGCGTTCTCACCCGCGTATTTAATGGCATTCCCGACCAAGTTACCAATGACTCGAAGCAGTAGCCTCTCATCAACGTTCACCATTGATATCGGCGTCTCTAGGGAACCAATCAAAGTTTGATTCGGTTTTAAATCGTTTTGCATCTGCGCGATCAACATTGAACAATAGTGCTCAAGGTGCATTAAACTTAACTTGGAGTCATAGCGAGAGGTTTCTAAGCGGCTAAATTCAAGTATCTCACCCACCAGCTTATTCATCTCTTCTGTTTCATTTTCCATTCGTTCTAGCAAACCAATGCTTTTATCATCAACCTTGCTGCGCAGCAGGTGTAGTGCGAGGTTTTGCCTTGCTAATGGTGTTCTTAACTCGTGTGAGACATCACGAATCAAACAACGTTGCTTTTCAGCCAGAGATTTAATCTCAAAGGTCATATAATCAAAATCGTGTGCAAGCTCGTTGAATTCACGCGTGGTGGAGTTCAACTCCGACACCACACTGACCGTGAAGTCACCTTGAGCCAGTCTGCGGCTCGCTTCTCTCAATCTATCCAACGGTTGCTGAAGGCTTTTGGCCATGATAATCGAGAACAGATACAATACGACCAATGCAATCAATGCTTTAAGCATATAGGAATATGGCGCAAAAGATTTTGCGGGATGAAACTGGTGCGGTAGTTGGATAACCAGTGTTTTACCGTTATCCAGTGGTAGGCCGAAGATCGGCTTACTCACTCGATCACTAAGTTGGTGATCTAACGTTCTTAAGTATTTGAGCTTAAATTCAAAATGTGGGTGCATGTGACGATGTGTGATCGGACGATTGTCTTTATCAATGACGAACAGATAATACTGCTGAGCATTACCCCAGTCCGCGAGTTCATCCATGTCCCCTTCTTCGATCAACACATTCGCTTGGTAAGCAAGGTCGAGCATTTCCGCTTTTACCGATTCTGGGACTTTAAGCAGCGCTTTCATCAAGGCTCTTTCAGCGACACCTTGCAGGATCAAAATACTCACCAAAATGACGGTCAGGTAACTGAACAGTTGGAAAGTGAGTCCGTCTTTACGCTTAGCAATAAAATCAGGGCAACGCAGCAGTTTTTTACTCATGCTCCGACCGACTCTAGGTAACTGTAACCTTTACCACGAACGGTTTTTATATGTTGTTTAGACAAACCTGCCTGAACGAGCTTTCTACGTATATTGCTGATATGCATATCTAAATTACGATCGAAGGGACACAATTCTTTCTTGAGTACATGGATTTGCAGATCAGACTTTGAGACGACAATACCGTCATTTTTGACCAAATAATCAAGCAAGTCTTTTTCAGTGCCAGTTAATGGCAAACGAGAGAGTTGTTCACACAAGCCGTGATTAGAGGAAGCTAAAGATTGTCTTTGGCGTTCAAAACCCACTCGGCGCAAGATCACCTTAATACGGGTTAAGAGTTCAGGAACATTGAAAGGTTTAGCGATGTACTGGTCGGCGCCTGCTTGGTAGCCATCGAGCATTGAGGCATCGTCGTTAAGCGCGGTTAGCATAAGAATGGGAGTAGCAAAACGCTGACAAATACGTCTTGCTACTTGAATGCCGCTTAGGTTCGGAAGCATTACATCGAGTAGAACCAAATCGACAGGGTGAGATTGAATAAACTCAAGCGCGGATTCACCGCAATGAACAGTATCAACGTGATACCCCTCATTTTCTAACACTTCACCCAGTAATTCACACAACTGAATATCATCATCAACAACTAAAACGCGAGACATTACACATACCGATAAATAAGAACTGTTTGCATTCTAATTATCGTTATTATTGATTTCAATTATAAAGTGCCCGATTTCCTCTATAGAAGAAAATCTTTTTCAATCGGTACAAATTTTGATGCAGAATCGATAAGATTTTGAGCAGTTAACCCGGGAACACCATACACTTCAACAGGCTTGCCAAAGCGCTCTTTGATTCGCTCTACAAGGATTTCGAAATCACCGTCTCCTGATACCAAAACAATCGTATCAACCGTCTCAGCAAGTTCTATCGCGTCTAACGCAATACCCACATCCCAATCGCCTTTTGCACTGCCATCTCGACGCTGAATAAACGGCTTTAACTTCACATTAAAGCCCACACCACGAAGGATATGATGAAATTGACGCTGCTTTGGATCTTGGCTTGAGATTGCGTAAGCATTAGCTGCAATAACGTTACGCCCTTCCGTGGCAACATACCAAAACTGGTTATAGTCGAAGTTAGAACGGTATTTGTCGCGCGTCGTGTAGTAAACGTTCTGAACGTCGACCAAAATTGCTATGTTTTCCATAAATTCATACCTTTAGATTTTCCGTATACCCTATTCTATTCAATTGTAAAATGCGAGTCGCTTTACTCAATAAAAATGAACCTGCCAGCTATCGTTAACGTAAATCTAATATCTTTAGCGTAAAGCTAAGTGTCTTTACGTAATCCTAACTATGCTTATTGTAAGTGGATTTGTTTTGAGCGTTTCTTAGGTGGTTCTGATCTTCACCTTCTTCTTTACGTAGCGTTCAAATCGTACTCAGGCTTAGAGTTTTTAAAGGGAGGTTGGCAATGCTGCACCGACAAACACACAATTCGATCGTAAGCATCGACACAACCAAAGCGATGCAAACTTTAAATCAACCATCAAACTCTGGTAGCTGGTTTAGTTTGCTTAAACTACTGACCATCAGCACGGTAATAATCATGAGCTTAACCATCAATTCAGTACTCGCCTACCCCGTTTATTCTCACTCAAAGCCTTTGCCACACCGCAGTGTGATTTATTTCGCTCCAAAGGAAGATTCAATCGTTAAAGAGTTTCTGAATGAAGTGTTGCTCAATAACTGTCAATTGGACGAACGAGATGTCGTCATTATGGTTATTGCTGAGAGTGGTTACACAGTCCCAACTTGGTTAGAAGAAGAGTTTAACTTAGAAGCAGTCACCAGTATTTACGAGATCCCGAAAGGATCACATACCGCTGTTTTGATTGGTAAAGACGGGAAAGAGAAGCACCGATGGAGTGGCAAAACAGATTGGAAACAGATCACCAATATCATTGACGAAATGCCGATGCGCCAACAAGAAATGCAGCGACAAGGCAGCCGCTGCAGTATTTGATTCTTGATGGACTCAGTAGTGGCTTAGAGATCCAATTAGAAGGTCAAACGATCAAGCTTGTTTGTTAAACCAAGCAAGTTTTTCATGGAGCTGAGCCACGCTGCCTACAACAATCAGCGCTGGGCTCTTTGCGACGCTCGCAAGGTCAGCTAAATCACGTAACCCACCTCTAAACACCTTTTGTTCTTGGCGTGTACCGTTTTCGATGATCGCAACTGGCATGTCAGCTCGCATACCATTATCGAGTAGATTCTTCTGAATGTTCGGACTCTCTTTCAAGCCCATGTAAAACACGATGGTATGGTTGTGCTGAGCAAGAGATTGCCAGTCAATATCTTCGCCATCTTTCTTCAAGTGACCTGTAATAAACTGCACGCTTTGTGCATGATCACGGTGCGTCAACGGAATGCCCGCATAAGCCGTTGCTCCGGCAGCAGCTGTGATGCCCGGAATCACTTCAAATCTCACGTCATTCTCAGCTAACGTTTCACACTCTTCACCACCACGACCAAAGATAAACGAGTCACCACCTTTTAGACGCACTACGTGTTTGTTCTCTTGAGCTTTGGTCACTAATAGTTGGTTGATCTGATCTTGCGGTACGCAGTGATGATCGAGCTTTTTACCCACATACAGCATTTCCGCTTCTGGGTTAGCCATCGCCAAGATATCCTTTGATACCAAGCGGTCATAAACCAAAACGTCTGCTTGTTGAATCACTCGTGCCGCTTTTAACGTAAGTAAGTCTGGGTCGCCCGGACCCGCGCCTACTAATGAAACCAATCCTTTGGTTACTTCTTTAACATTCGATGACGATACTTCTGACATGCTGTGCTCCGAAGGTTTGCTTGTTTTATCTCAAGCTTCAATCTATGTGATAAGTCACTGTATTCATGATGACTTATCCAAATCCTTAACCCTTAGACTATCAGGTGTTGAATTAAATATTCAGTCTAAATACTAACGAAGATAGAAGTAATTATAACAAAACAGTCTATTGCGAGTAATTTGCGCAATGATATAAGGGCTTTCGAACTAAAAAAGCCCCAAACATGTTGTTGGGGCTCTTAATCTCATACTAAATTACGTTTCACCCTACTGAGGATTACTTAGCACCTAGAGAAGGAGCTGTTTTAGCATGAGTTAAGTATAGAGGAACACACGTCATTAATAGACCACCAACGATGTTACCTAGGATTGTTGGGATAAGGTTGAAGTTCAACCATGTCGCGATACCAAAATCAGCGCCAAGAATCATACCTAGTGGGAATAGGAACATGTTTACCACTGTGTGCTCAAAGACTAGTGCGAAGAAGATGAAGATTGGGAACCACATCATTGCTACACGGCCAGATACTGTACGTGCAGTCATGTTGCCAATCACACCTAGACATACCATAAGGTTACAGAAGATACCGCGTACGAAACACGTGATCCATCCGTCCATACCCATGTTTTCAAAACCTAGGCTACGACCTGTAGAAACAGCAATGAACTTTTGAGCAACAGCGTTTGGTTCTAGAGAGAAGTTACCCGTTAGTGATACTGCAACAAGGAAAGCAACAATCAAAGAACCGATAAGGTTACCAAGACCAACAATACCCCAACAACGTAGGATACGACCCCAAGTAATACCTGGGCGGTTGTCGAATTTCGCTAAAGGTGCAAGGCCGAATACGCCAGTTACTAGGTCATAACCCATTACACTTAGAATGACGAAGCCAACTGGGAACACAAGTGCGCCAACAAGGCCAATACCGGTTTGAACCATTGCTGTAATAGCAACAACAACCGCTAGAGAAAGGATGATACCAGCCATAGTGCTTCGAATCAGAAGATCGCGAGTACTTGTTTTCGTTTTCGCTTCACCCACATCAATCATCGTTTGAACAAATTCAGCTGGTTTGTAATCAGGAGACATAAGGTTGTCCTTAAAAAGTTTAAATTAAAAGTTAAAATTGGATAGGAAAAGGCTCTAGTTGCCGAGTTAAGGCAATATCGAGAACTAGAACCCTTGAACTATCAAATCTTACTCATCCGAAGATTAAGCAGAGATTTCTACAGCGCCTTTGGCAACACGAGCTTTGTACGCTTTCACGTTGAAGTTCTCGTCTTCCATGCACACACCTGTTGCTAGGTTAAAGCGTTGCTTCTTAAGTGGGCTTGCTACCCAAAGCTCTTCTTTGTGCTCAACAATCAAGCCACGTGATAACACGTTTGACTGGAAGTAAGGGTCTGTGTTGCTAATCGCGAATACTTCTTCAGCTTTCGTTGGGCGGAATACAGCTACTTGCTCACCACCAACCAACGCACAAACACCTGTACCTGGGATAATGTCTTCGATCTTACAAACTTTGGTAAATGCCATGATGTCGTCTCCCAATTAAACAGATTCTACGTGAATGATGTCGCCCTGATGCTTTGAAGTAATGGCTTCAGGGTGTTTCTCAGTGAATGTCGCAGGACGGTGTTGTTCACGACCATCTTCAACAAACACAACGTTATCATCGCGGTCATCAGCATTGATGAAGTGTGCAAAGCGCTTAAGTTGAGCTTCGTCGTTGATTGTATCTGTCCATTCACAAGCGAAGTTATCAACTAGGCCAGCAATGTCAGTTTCAAGTTGGTCATTGATACCAAGCTTGTTGTCTACAATCACTTCACGTAGGTAATCAACACCACTTTCTAGGTTGTCCATCCATACCGAAGTACGTTGTAGTGGCGCAGCCGTGCGGATATAGAACATCATGAAACGGTCGATGTACTTGATTAGCGTTTCTTGGTCTAGGTCGCTTGCCAGTAAGTCTGCGTGACGAGGTTTCATACCACCGTTACCACATACATACATGTTCCAACCTGCGTCAGTCGCAATAATACCTAAATCTTTACCTTGAGCTTCAGCACACTCACGAGTACAGCCAGACACACCAAACTTCATCTTATGAGGAGTACGGATGCCTTTGTAACGGTTCTCGATCATCACGCCTAGGCCAACTGAATCTTGAACGCCGTAACGACACCAAGTAGAACCTACACATGTTTTCGCCATACGAAGTGCTTTTGCGTAAGCTTGACCCGTTTCGTAACCTGCAGCGATTAACTTCTTCCAGATTGCTGGTAAGTCATCTTTCTGAGCACCAAATAGGCCGATACGTTGTGCACCTGTGATCTTGGTGTACAAGTTGTATTCAGCAGCAACATCAGCAAGAACGCTTAGTGCTTGAGGTGTTACTTCACCACCCGCCATACGAGGGATTACAGAGTAAGTACCGTCTTTTTGCATGTTACCTAGGAAGTTGTCGTTGGTATCGTGCAGCTTCACTAATTCAGGCTTAAGGATGTGTTCACCCCAGCAAGAAGCAAGGATAGAACCTGCTAGAGGCTTACATACTTCACAGCCGTAGCCTTTACCGTATTTCTCTAATAGCTCATCGAACGTTTTGATTTCTTCGATGCGAATTAGGTGGAAAAGCTCTTGGCGAGAGTATGCAAAGTGCTCACACACGTCGTTCTTCACTTCAACACCAGCTTTAGCAAGTTCAGCGTTTAGTACTGAAGTCACTAGTGGAATACAACCACCACAACCAGTACCTGCGCCTGTTACTGCTTTGATATCACCGATTGTGTGGTGACCTTCAGCAACCGCTTGAGCGATCTTGCCTTTAGTCACATCGAAACAAGAACAGATAACAGCAGACTCAGGAAGAGAATCCGCGCCAAGTGTTGGCTTTTCAGCACCAGCATGAGCAGGAAGAATCAATGCATCTGGGTGTTCTGGTAGGTCGATTTCGTTCAGCATAAGCTGTAGAAGATCACCGTAGTCAGACGTGTCACCAACCATTACTGCACCAAGCAGCTTCTTGTTGTCTTCAGAAACGATTAGACGCTTGTAAACTTCTTGTTCTTCGTTTTGGTAAACGTAGCTCTTACAGCCAGGAGTACGACCGTTCGCATCGCCGATAGAGCCTACTTTCACGCCCAAAAGCTTAAGCTTCGCAGACATGTCAGCACCTTCAAATGTGCTTTCGTTACCAACAACGTGGTCAACCGCTACCGTTGCCATTTTGTAACCAGGAGCCACTAGGCCGTAGAACGTTTGGTTCCAAGACGCACACTCACCGATTGCGTAGATGTCTTTGTCTGTCGTTTGACAGTGATCATTAATCTCGATACCGCCACGTGGTGCAATACCCAGCCCCATTTGACGAGCAAGTTTGTCTTGTGGGCGAATACCAGCAGAGAATACGATGAAATCAGTTTCTAGCTCTGTACCGTCTGCAAAGCGCATTACGTTACGAGCTTCAGTGCCTTCAGGAGCAATCTCAAGCGTGTTCTTACTTGTATGTACGTTAACGCCCATACGTTCGATTTTTTGACGAAGTTGGTTACCACCCGCTTGGTCAAGCTGCTCAGCCATTAGCTTTGGAGCAAACTCAACAACGTGCGTGGTTACACCAAGAGCTTTTAGTGCGCCTGCAGCTTCAAGACCAAGCAAACCACCACCAACAACCACACCAGATTTAGAATTCTTAGCGGTTGCTTCGATAGCTTTCAAGTCTTCGATTGTGCGGTAAACGAAACAGTCTTTACCTTCGTTACCTTTGATTGGCGGAACGAATGGGTATGAACCTGTAGCAAGGATTAGCTTGTCGTATTGAATTTCACGACCAGTACTTGAGTAAACTGTTTTCTTTTCACGGTTAACGTTAATAGCACGCTCACCGATCAGCATGTTGATGCCGTGTTTCTCGTAGAAGCCTTCTTTAACTAAAGAAAGTTCGTCCGCAGTATGGTGTGAAAAGTAAGAAGAAAGGTGTACACGATCATAGGCTACGCGAGGCTCTTCACAGAAGACTGTGATGTCCATGTTAGCAACGTCTGTCTTCTCGACTAAATCTTCGATATAGCGATGGCCGACCATCCCGTTACCGATTACGACTAGCTTCATCTTGCTCATAAGAATTCCTGAAGGTTATATATTTCTTAACTGAGCGAATAATGAATTATGAAAGAAAATGAAAATATGATGTAAATCAATTACGAAATCGAACTACCCTAAAGGGGTAGGACAAAAGAGGTAGATCTGCTGATTTATCATACGAAGCAAACTAATAACCGTAGGTTTAATAAGGTTTAGCGGGGTTTTATATACACTTTCGTGCAGTAGATAAGATGTTGTAAAGTTTCACAATAGGTTAGCAGTAACACAAGTAAATGACAATCATTTTCATTTGTGGTCATAATAAGTGTAATAACTCATGAAAGCGTTACAGGATCATGAGCAACTATGTATAAATATGAAGAATTTAATGACGCAAAAGACAGTCGCCCTTTTCCATTCCCCACTCATTCCACTCACAAACGGCGCAATTGGTTAACAGATGCTGTTGGTTGTTTAGCAAATGATAGGTTTACATAAGGAAAAGACCGGCACAAAAGTGATCTGATATAGCTTGTTCCTAGTGGTGCTACTGATTAGAGAGCATACGTGGAAGTTTGAACATAGCATGAGGGTTTAGAATTTCAGATAGCAAAAAGGCCAGCATTTCTGCTGGCCTTTCAACTTTGAATAGTGGAGGCGCCTCCCGGAGTCGAACCGAGGTCCACGGATTTGCAATCCGCTGCATAGCCACTCTGCCAAGGCGCCTTCAATAGTGTTTTAAGAGAACAACTCTTTTGATTAATACCAAGCGAGGTAATAATCAAATAGATGGTGCCCCGGGCCGGACTTGAACCGGCACAACGCGAACGTCGAGGGATTTTAAATCCCTTGTGTCTACCAATTCCACCACCAGGGCACGCAATTCTTTATTGCGATGCCGATTACTGAAAAGTAAAACACCATCTTAATGTCGAAATGAATCAACACTACAAAATTTGGAGCGATACATCGGGTTCGAACCGATGACCTCAACCTTGGCAAGGTTGCGCTCTACCAACTGAGCTAGTATCGCATTTTCATTCTTATTATCTCTTAACTTATCAAACTAAGAGAAAGAATGGAGGCGCCTCCCGGAGTCGAACCGAGGTCCACGGATTTGCAATCCGCTGCATAGCCACTCTGCCAAGGCGCCTTTAATAGTGATTTAAGAGAACAACTCTTTGTTCATCACTCTACTCAAAATGTAGAAGCTAGATAGATGGTGCCCCGGGCCGGACTTGAACCGGCACAGCGCGAACGCCGAGGGATTTTAAATCCCTTGTGTCTACCAATTCCACCACCAGGGCAACGCAATCTTGCGATGCCGATTACTGAAAAGTAAAAACACCATCTCTCAGCGACCTAAGCCGTGAGAACGAGGTGTACTTTAACGGAAGGAAAAAATTCGTCAACAATAAATTTTATCTTTTAATTCAAGTGATTAATTATCGAACTCAAAAGAATAAATTTAGTGCAGCTTGTACGGTTCTTATACTTGGATTTCTAATTTAAACGGACAAATCACTGACAACCATTGATTCAAATACCAATTGAATGCGGTGATTTTATTGTTTTAAACCAAGCAAATGGCGTTTTCATGTGCTTTTCACATTCAACGATTAGAGTTTGAAGTAACTCTTATTAAGAAGTAAACATGTGAAACCACTAAAACGATATCAATATGAGCGCTATGCCGTTCTTTGTAACCTCGCCTACCCTAGAGTTTTTAAGCAGACTCGCTATGGTTTTGACCCTAATGGACAACGCATCATCAAGAACCAGTTTGGTAAAACCATGATTAGAGTGTTGTGGAGTAGCGACAAAGATGAAGTGGTTGTGGTAATCAAAGGATCGCACAGTATCTCAGATTGGCTACTAACCTTTGCTCTATGGACAAGAAGCTGTAAGAGAATTGGGCTCAATTATCGTGTGCATGCGGGTTTCTACCATCTAATGTTTCAAGAGAGCCAGCCAAGTCGTAATGAAGATAAGCTTGGCTTAACCGTTATTGAGCGCTTGGAAGCCACGCTCACACCTCTCATCGAACAAGGAAAAAGAGTGTCTATTACTGGCCACTCTTCCGGAGGCGCTATCGGTTGTGTCTTCGCTGATTACTTTGATCAAAAGTACCCAGGCTGTATTAAACGAATAGTGACTTTTGGCCAACCCGCCATTGGTGATTGGAGCTTTCGAAAGCACTATCGCATGAGTAAGAAGACCTACCGAATTTGCTGTGACATCGACATCGTGACCTTCATGCCACCGGTTCCTTTGCTCTATTGGCATGTAGGTAAAGTGCTTTGGCTTTATAACAGACGAATCTATGAGAACACTCCTACATTAATCCGCCTTGGTCGCTCTATCTTTAGTTGGCTGATAAGACCTTTCTCTTACCACTTGATGAGCAAGTATATCCGTAACAAAGATTTCTTTGATAAGCATTGAAATGGGTACGTAGGAAGCTTTTAGCGGGGCCAGAAACGAAAAAACCAGTCACTAGGACTGGTTTTTTCTGAATTATGGAGGCGCCTCCCGGAGTCGAACCGAGGTCCACGGATTTGCAATCCGCTGCATAGCCACTCTGCCAAGGCGCCTTCAATAGTGTTTTAAGAGAACAACTCTTTTGATCAATACCAAGCGAGGTAATAATCAAATAGATGGTGCCCCGGGCCGGACTTGAACCGGCACAACGCGAACGTCGAGGGATTTTAAATCCCTTGTGTCTACCAATTCCACCACCAGGGCACGCAATTTTTATTGCGATGCCGATTACTGAAAAGTAAAACACCATCTTAATGTCAAAATGAATCAACACTACAAAATTTGGAGCGATACATCGGGTTCGAACCGATGACCTCAACCTTGGCAAGGTTGCGCTCTACCAACTGAGCTAGTATCGCATTTTCATTCTTAATATCTCTTAACTTATCAAGCTAAGAAAAAGAATGGAGGCGCCTCCCGGAGTCGAACCGAGGTCCACGGATTTGCAATCCGCTGCATAGCCACTCTGCCAAGGCGCCTTTTTAATTCAACACTTTAGGGACTTAAGTAAGCCGCACCGCTGTGTTCGGGTGCCTACTTTACGGATTGAGGGGAGATAGTCAAACAAAAAAGTGAATTTAAATTCCGTTTGCTGACATTTAAATCAAATTGCTGCATGTTCGATCTCTTTAATCAAAAAACACACAGCAAAATCGAGTTAAACAAGATGTTCTAGCGCTACCACTTCTTCATAAAACGACCGACAAGACTCGGATGATACGCCCAGCAGTGGTCAAACATAGTCATAAGTTGAGGGTTGCCATACTTAGAAAGACTAACCGCATGGAAACGGTTTTTGTGTTCTTTCAACTTTTCAACCTGAGCAATCATTTCGTCTGATTGTTTCGGCGCAATAAAGTCAGAAAGTACGATTAAATCGGCATTCTTGTATTTATCACCAGTCATTAGGTCAATCGACTTCATGAGAACAGGTTCCAAATCCGTACCGCCGTGGAATGAGTAACTTAAGAAGTCGCTCGCTTCACGTAGGCCATCTTGCCTTGTTAACTCATAGGTAATCTGCTCAGAAGAAAAAAGAATCACATAACAGTCTCTCTCTTCTGCAAGAGCAATTTGCATTAAGGCATAAGCCATTGCTTTAGCAGACTGCTCAGGGAAACCACTCATAGAACCCGAAGCGTCCACACAGACGATAAACGGGCCCTTTTCAATATCGATGTTCTTGCTATCTGGTTTTTGCGCCTTCACTTTGCGTAACGTGCGTGATTTACCTTGCGAGCGATAGCTCAGTAAACGCTTGTCGGCCAAGTGCTTGTAAAAGATAACCTCAAGTTCAGGATAAGCTAAGAACATGGTTTCGTTTGGCAGCATCTTGTTAAGGTCATCACTTTCATGAATCCCGACAATATCATCGACCGCTTCATCGCTTTTCTCTTCAACCATCTGCAATTCTTCTACAGGGGCTTTGTGTAGCGAAGGATCATCTTCCTCACCAGCCATACGGCCTAGCTTTTCAGCGATCTCTTGCAAGCCCTTGTGCTTATTCAAGAACTCGGCATGACGTTTCATGATGGTAAGGTCTGTTTTGCTTAATTTGGCAGAAGCCATGTCCCACAAGCGCCCTACACTGCCTTCATCACCCGACTCAGTCACTTTATCCATGTTTTTCATGGTTTCCATGCGCTGATAAAGATCGGCTAAGACTTTTTCTTTGCTTGTTTCAAGTTCAGTTACTTGAGCTTGTTTAATCGCATCAGAAAGTGATTGGTACCATTGGTCGCAAAAGTAGTGTGGAAACATCGCGTTATAAACACCCTTGTTGTTCTCCATAAGGCGTCGAGCTTGTAGATAAAACGCTGAGTGCCACTCGAGCTTTTTGATAACACTGTCTATCTCATCAAAGAACTGAGGTTCATCCCAGTAAATCACTTCTTGATAAAGGGCGATTTCCTCTTGGAATCGATCAGTTTCACACACCTTGGTGACGCGTTTTTTAACTTTACCGCGCCATTTAACTAAGTGGTTTTTCACTGATGTTTTCACACCTTTGCTCTCTGCAGCCATCATGACTTGAGAACGAGCGATGAGATCATTCATCGCGGTATCAATGATTCCGGAATCAGCTACCATCAAAGCGAGGTTTAAGCCGTCTGCTCCTAACATATGCTCTCCTCTTACTCGAAGTACTGGCTCATAAACTTAATACGCTGAGCGATCTTGGCACTCTTCACTTTCGTGGTTTCAAGATCTTGCGTTACCGATTGCAAACTTGCTTCCATCGCTTTTGGTAAATCAGGGTCAATATAGTTATGAGGTAATGCATCATGGAATTCAGTACGAACGCGTTTTAACTTGAATTCAGCTTCAGTTAACTGTTCTAAGGCTTTCTCAGCGCCACTCAACCACTTGTTGTACAGTTCTTGGTCTAAACCGTCAGTAGTAACCACACTCACCAATACAGAGCGATTGGCGATGTCTTTAATCACTAATTGGTTTGATGCATCCAAGTCGAGTTTTAAACGGCATAGGTTTTTATTTTCGTTTACGTAACCGTAAATATCACCGTGACCTTCTTTAAGAACACGATCAAAATCGTCTTTGGCTACGTATACCCAACGGCTATCGCCTTTCTCAGATTCAGAAACCGACATGTTGCTTTGCAGCATAACCAGTTTCACTAGATTGTAAGCACTGCCCACGCTGTACATTTTCGCGTTCTTGATGTCATTCTGGTAAACATCTTTACGCAACAAGCCACTGGTTGACTCCATAGAAAGTGACACCGACAACGTTGATTCAACATCGTCTTGAATCTCTTCTAACTCTTCACGAGACATTTCAATTTGAGCTTTCGACTCTTGTTGATCAAACGCTCGGTTCAATGCAAAGTCTTTCACCACGCTACGAACCACATCACGTGATTCTGGGCTATGCCACAAACAATCTTGCAGAAGCATAATATCCAGCGGGTTCACGCTATCGCGACCACTGAAGAACGCACTCGCTTTCAATAGTTTAACGGCCTTCTTCCAGCGTCTGTCTGATACATACAATTCTGACTCTGAAGCAGAGCCTTGCTTCTTAACCGTCTCTTCAAGCATGGTTTTTAGTTCAAACAACTTATCAAACGAATTGTCTGTCAGTTCCAGCTTATCGAGCTCTTTCTGCCATTGATGGTATTCAATGTCCGTAATCGCCAAACCTTTTGGAATTACCGCTTCTTGAGAAGTACCCGTCGTCAGCATCGATTTGAAGTTTTGTTTGTTTTGAATACGGTTCACGAACACGCGTACCAACATACGGTCATAAAGTGCTTCCAAGCCGCTGTCTTCATCTGGAAGTTCGTTGGATGCCGATACTAGTAGACGCATCGGTACACGTTCAATATCACTGCCGTTTTTGAAAGTCTTTTCGTTAACGACAGTAAGTAGCGTGTTTAGGATTGCAGGGCCGGCTTTCCAGATCTCATCAAGGAATACAACTTGTGCTGTTGGTAGGTAGCCTTCGGTTAGTCTTACGTAACGACCGTTGTCTTTTAATTCTTGGATACTTAGTGGGCCGAACACTTCCTCGGGAGTAGAGAAACGAGTCATCAAATATTCGAAATAGCTGCTGTTATCAAAAGCCTGAATGAGACGTTTCGCGATAAGGCTTTTTGCGATGCCCGGAGGGCCTAATAGAAACACGCTTTCACCAGCCAAAGCAGCCAGTAAACAAAGCTTAATGGTGTCTTCTCTTTCGTAGACACCATCAGACAGAGCATGCGCTAATTTATTGATTCTTTCAGAGAGTAGCGCCTTGTCAGCATGTGAAGAAATAGAAGGGTTCATGCGTTACTCCGAAAATCTTTGAACAGTTGAGAGTGTAGAATTGTTTTTATACATTTGTTAGCGCTTTGTTACAAGTGCATTTTATTATTGAGTTGCATTTATATCAGATGGTTACGTCGGTAATTTTGGCGCAATCATAGATTCCAATTATGAGAGTAACATCACGAACGGCGTGAAACTAAATCTAATACGAAACCTAATTTTTCTTTTATTTTCGACACCATAGACGTTATGGTGGTGCACGTCTTCCGTTATACGAAAAATTGGCAAGGAATGTGGCCAGACTGCATGAGTAAAGTTATCCATAAATGGAAAAGTATTTCTCTCATAGAGGAGAACGTGACGCTCCCTACGAACGTCGTGGTAAAACATACAACAATCAATCACCCTGGCGCGGCAGTTATTCTTCCTATCACTTCGTCTGGAAAAATCATCCTCATTAACCAGTTCCGCCCTTCTCTAAAGAAATGGCTTTTGGAACTACCCGCAGGCACGATGGAAATAGATGAGACACCTCTTCAATGTGCCCAACGCGAACTGGAAGAAGAAACAGGTTACAGTGCAACTTCTTTTCAAAGCTTGGGGCAAGTCACCCCTTTGGCTGGCTTCTGTGATGAGATACAACATCTGTTTGTCGCAAAAGACTTAAGCCTCACTACCCGCTTTGAATGCGATGACGATGAAGTAATAGAAGTGATCGAACTGAGTTTAGAAGAACTGCACGATAAAATACGACACGATCAAATCACTGATACCAAAACTATCGCTTGTTTAAGTAAAGCCCAACTATGTGGCCATCTATAGCCAATTATATGGCTACCTAAAGTACTCTAGGAGAGAAACATGGACTTTCGTTCTGATACCGTAACTAAACCTTCGCAAGCTATGCGTGACGCAATGGCAAACGCAGAAGTGGGCGATGATGTTTATGGCGATGACCCAACCGTCAACGAACTAGAACAGTGGGCAGCAAATGAGACAGGCTTTGAAGCGGCAATGTTTACCTCTTCAGGTACACAAGCCAACCTACTCGGCCTAATGGCGCACTGTGAGCGTGGTGATGAATACCTATGTGGTCAACAGGCGCACAACTACAAATACGAAGCCGGTGGCGCGGCGGTATTGGGCTCGATTCAACCTCAGCCAATCGAGAACAACCCAGACGGCACGTTAGATTTTAAAAAGCTTGCTGCTGCGATTAAGCCAGACGACAGCCACTTTGCACGTACTAAGCTGCTTAGTTTAGAAAATACGATTAATGGCAAAGTACTTCCAATGTCTTACCTAGCGGAAGCTCGTGCGTTCGTAAACCAACACGGCCTGCAAATGCACCTCGACGGCGCGCGCGTATACAATGCGGCAGTAGCACTGGATGTTCACATTAAAGAGATTGCACAACACTTCGATTCAATGACGATCTGTTTATCAAAAGGCTTAGGCGCGCCGATTGGCTCTCTACTTCTTGGTAGTAAAGAGTACATCGCCAAAGCACGCCGCCTACGTAAAATGGTGGGTGGCGGTATGCGTCAGGCAGGTATTCTTGCCGCAGCAGGTAAAATGGCGCTCACGGAGAACGTGGCTCAACTTAAAGCTGACCACGACAATGCAAAAAATCTAGCGATTGGTTTAAACAAGCTAGAAGGCTTTTCTGTTAACCCTGATTTCATCCAAACTAACATTGTGTTTGCTAAATTAGATGAGTCAGTAGATATCAACCGCATCGCAAGCGAGTTAAGTGAGCAAGACATTACGATGTCTCCAGGTAACCCGGTTCGATTTGTTACTCATAGAGATATCAGCTCTGAAGACATCACTACTTTCCTAACAAAGCTAGAAAATGCACTTTAACTCTTGACGAGATTAGCCTCTATAGCAATTGAGATTTGAGCTTCCCCTATGGGAAGCTTTATAATCATGTTTTTACCGGAGTAAAAACGTGCATTACCCAACCTTCGCTCTAATATTGCTAGCTCTTTCCTCTAACCTTCATGCCTCTGATTTTGGCGACGCTGAACTAGGTAAAGTTAAATCACCAAGCTGCGTTTTTTGTCATAACCCTACCAGTCAATCGACTAATAACTCCTATCCTAAGCTTTCTGGCCAAGATCCAACCTATCTCTTTAATACAATGAAAGCGTATCAAACCGGAGATAGGCAGGGCGATTACGCGGATATGATGCGAGCGCAACTAAGTAAGCTTAACGATCAAGATTTGAAAGACATAGCGGCTTTTTACGCTTTACAAGATTAGCGGCTCCCACCTTCAATAGGTCAATCATCAGCTAAATAAACATCACCAAGTCGCCTATACTTCAAGCAAACTCACTGAGCTCATTGAAGGTCGGGATAGATATACCTTTACACGTATCATCCAACCCTTACAATGTGCAGCAAATATATTTATCAAGGTTTATCTCTATGTCTATTCAATGGTTTCCGGGTCACATGCATAAAGCCCGCAAAGAAATCGAAGAAGTTATCCCACAAGTTGATGTGATCATCGAAGTACTGGACGCTCGTATCCCGTTCAGTAGTGAAAACCCAATGATCTCTTCACTGCGCGGCGATAAGCCTTGTGTAAAAGTGCTGAACAAGCGTGACCTTGCAGATCCTGAACTGACTCAACGTTGGATTGAGCACTTCGAGAAGGAGCAAGGCGTTAAAGCGATTGCGATTACGACTAGCGTAAAAGAAGAAGTTAACCACGTTATGGAGCTGGTACGTAAACTGGCACCGCACCGTGAACAGATGGGCAAAAACATTCGTACAATGATCATGGGCATCCCGAACGTGGGTAAATCGACCATCATCAACTGCTTGGCTGGACGTACGATTGCGGTTACTGGTAACCAACCTGCGGTAACTCGTCGCCAACAACGTATCAATCTGCAAAATGGCGTGATCCTTTCAGATACTCCAGGAATCCTTTGGCCTAAAGTAGAAAACCCACACAGTGGCTTCCGCTTGGCTGCAACAGGTGCTGTAAAAGATACAGCAATGGAATACGATGAAGTGGCATTTTACACAGTAGAGTACCTAGCAAAACAGTACCCTAACCTTTTGCAAGAGCGCTACCAAATTGATGAGCTGCCTGAGTCTGACATCGAACTGATGGAAGCGATTGGCCGTAAGCGTGGTGCACTTCGTGCCGGTGGTCATATCGACATTCACAAATGTTCAGAAATCCTGCTTCACGAATTGCGTAATGGCACTTTAGGTAAGGTAACGCTTGAGTTGCCAGAAATGATCACACAAGAGCTGATCGAAGTTGAAGAAGCGGCTGCGCTGAAAGCGGAACAACAGATTAAGAAAAAAGAAGAGCGTCGTAAGCGTTACCTGAAGAACAAGCGTTAATCGCGATTAGTTTTTATAATCTGCTTTAATTTCTGTTTACCACTCTTACACCAGCCTCTAGATATTCACGCTCTATCGATAATAGAGCGTGAATATTGCCCGCTACCGTTTGTTGATCTAGCTAACATACTGACAAATCTATAGAAATGGTCGTTTACAATCCCAAAGACTGTGACATACTACGCAAATTATTGTGTATCAATCTCGGCTAATTTCTCAATGCGCTCTTATTCTGGGTTCAAGAATCAAAGATTTAAAACCTATTTCGATAATGAAATTTATTTGCCGTACATAAATTTCATCTACATCCCTATCTCAATATTCTGTGCTTTTATCGTCACCGACTACATCCACTTTGGTAGCGAGTGCATTACGCCTATCATTTTCCGAGTCATACTTTTTTTATTGATGATGGCCGCCGCCAGATACTGTATTACAAACAAACCCAACGTTTTGGAACTCGTAGAAAGTGCCTTCCTTGTAATTAGCTCACTTTTCTTGGTCTATGTCGGTCGACTAGCCATCGAGCTGAACAACTTCGATTACCAAGGTGGCATCATTTTAGTGATGATCTACATTGGTACGTTTTCAAGATTGTCAGCCAGATACAGTATATCTACGCTGTCGTTTATCTTTTTGGCTTATCTCATCGGCCTTGCGCCACTGCTTTATGAAGCGGAGCCAGAGCATGAAATAGAAACAATTTCCGTTTATATCTCGGCTTACATCCTAATCTCAGCGGCCTGTGTTAGACGTGACCTGGAAGTACACAAACGTTTCGCTCAATCCGAGCAACTCCGCAAACAAGCGATTCAGCTTCGCAAGCAATCTAATATGTTCGAGGCCCTTTCCTATCAAGACGCACTAACGGGCTGCTACAACCGCCTTTATCTTCATCAGGTGATAGAACCGAGCATAGACCGTCAGCGATCCATTACATCGCTCATGATAGATATTGATCATTTCAAATCGATTAACGACACCTACGGCCATCAAATGGGTGACATGGTGATTAAAGAACTGGCCGATGAGATTCAAAAACGACTACCGACTAGCAGTAACTGCTTTCGATACGGCGGTGAAGAGTTCTTGGTGCTGGTCCAAGGAGAAACCGAGGCTTCAATTGAATCGCTGGTTAATGCCCTTTTAGAATCCCCTACTCGCCTTAGATTAGAAGTAACAATTTCAATCGGTGTGAAACATGCCCCTCAAGCCCTTGGTTCTGTCGAGCAGCTTATCGACGACGCTGACCAAGCACTCTACATTTCGAAAAAAGGCGGTAGGAATAAGATCACATGGTGTGATTAATCGCCCAATATTTCACGCATCTTTGCGAATCATTAAAACGACCACTAATTCAATCAAAAAAGCCCCGAGCAACTTAATACTCGGGGCTTTTGTCTTTGTTCTTCTGCTTTAAAATAGCTTCGTTAAGAACCTGCTACTCAGCAAAAAAACAGTATTCAACAAGAATCGACTAAGAATACACAACGCTCGCTGTTTTCTGTTCAAGTTCAACGGGAGAGCTCCAAGAAATCACTTTTTCATTCACTTGGCTGCCACATGGTGCGTTCCAAACTTGCTCTAGTTCTTCTTTGCCACCAATCGCCTGATAAAAAGCAATCGCTTGGTGGTTCTCAGACATCACCTCTAGGTAAAGCCCTGAGTCCGAATAGTATTGCTGCAACCACTTCGACAATTCAGACAACAGACGCTTGCCTACACCTCGTCCACGATAATTATTATCTACATGTAACGCATCGATGAACGTACCACGCTCAAAGTTGTGATTACCGAACGCGCAGACAAAACCAACCAGTAAACCGCCTTCCTCAAGCAATAAAACATGTTGGTTGAAAGGAGGATTAATCAAACGAGTCTGCCAAATAACAGATCTGTCCTCCAAAACATCATGTTCTAGGTAATCATCAGCAAGAATGCCACGGTAATATAGCTTCCAGCTATCCGCGTGTAATTGGGCAATCCGCTCATAATCTTTATATTCAGCTACCTTAATTTCCATTTATTAGCCCTTAGTACTTCCATTTATGACTTGCTACTACATTTCACACTACCTTTATACAATATTTAAGCAAAACATACTAATACACGTTTACACTTTCAATATTGACTTACACGTGTACGCTGATATTCTAGCGCACAGATGTAAGCCCAATGGAAATTTGCTAATGAATAGTGCCGACAAACAATCTACAAAAAAGCCGCCATTAATCTGGCTCAATATTTTTGTGTTCTCTTTTAGTATGCTGCTTGCTGTTGTAGCGGCTCCCGTTTATGGCTACTTTTTTGGCTATGGCATGGAGCACTGGATATGGCTAGCAATCTGCTTTACGTTCTGTAACCTTTCAATCACGACAGGTTATCACCGCTTATGGTCACATAAAGCGTTTGAAGCGCATTCAAGCCTAAGATTCCTGTTTGCATTAGGTGGTGCATTTGCCCTGCAGAACAGCGCGCTACACTGGTCTTCTGATCACCGTGTTCACCACAAGCATGTCGATAACAACGACAAAGACCCATACTCTGCAAAACGTGGATTTTGGTACTCACACATTGGCTGGATGATTCGTAATTACAGCACCTCAATGTACGAAAACTACGAAAACTGCCGTGACCTTAAAAAAGATAAGATTGCTATGTGGCAGCACAAGCACTATGTTCTGTTAGCATTACTAATGAATTTCGGTGTTCCTATCGCTTTAGGTGTTATTTACGGTGACGTAATTGGCATGTTGTTAATCGTAGGTGCAGTTCGTTTGGTACTTAACCACCACACAACATTCTTTATTAACTCTCTTGCTCACATCTGGGGTAGCCAACCTTTTACTGACAAAAACACAGCGCGTGATAACGGTGTGTTAGCAGTACTCACTTTCGGCGAAGGCTACCACAACTTCCACCACATCTTTGAGAACGACTACCGTAACGGCATCTACTGGTGGCAATACGATCCAACAAAATGGTTGATTAAGAGTGCTTCGTTGATGGGACTGGCAAGTAAGCTTAAGAAAACCCCTCAAGCTCGTATTGAGAAAGCTGAAGCGTCAATGTTACTTAAACGCACCCAGCAAAAAATCATGCATCGTGCCGACAAGCAACAAATCGCAGAGAAGCTTCAACAAGAGTTTGATGCTCTAGTATCAAACATGAACGAATATTACGAAGTTAAAAAACAGCTACTTGAAAGCAAGCGCGAAGACGTTGTGAAGAAGTACGAACACTCTGTTCTTAAGGTTCGTTATCAGCAAATCAAAATGAATTTCGAACAACAGAAGAAAAATTGGGCAATGACGGTTGAGCAATACGCTTAAGGTAAGACAGTACGCTTAACACCCCAGTAACAACACAGTTTGATTCTTATTCAAAAGCCCTCATATTGCTATGAGGGCTTTTTTTTAATAAGCATAACCTACTCGGCTCTGGCCCTATGCTCTCGAGTTTGAATTGTGGATGGTAAGAACCATAGTTATTGGATTTCAGAACTCTTTCTTCATTCTGAATTTATACTTATATTACTTAAACTTACCGAGTTTAAAGCGAAGGAATTGAAAATGAGCAAACTGACTATTATTGCAACGATCGTCTCTAAAGAAGACAAAACTGAGCTTGTAAAAGCTGAGATGATTAAATTGATCGATAAAACCCGTGTTGAAGACGGCTGTATTAACTACGATCTGCACCAAGATAACAGTAACCCTGCTCACTTCGTTTTTCATGAGAACTGGGAGTCTGAAGTTCATCTAGAGAAACACTTAGCGAGCCAACACATCGCTGACTACATGGCTGCGACTGAAGGTTGTATTGAAACCTTTGTGCTTAATAAAATGACGCACATTGCCTAACCAGTCACTCAGTACTAATTCAATAAAAAGCCCTGCTCTGATCGCAGGGTTTGTCTTTTCTACAAGCTTATATCTGCTCATTCTAATAATGAAAAAACCCGCCAGAGTAGCGGGTATGGTCAATAATCATGACTGTCAAAGACAGATAGGTAACAACCATCAATCCAATATTGAGTACCACTTTACAGTGGCACTCTGACATTTCTTTTGCTGATCGCTAGCACGGGGGCACTAGTTAAAAGCACGAGCCAAAATGCCATTCCCTTGATATTGGTAAACACTTGAATTACTACTTACAAAGACCGATTCTCCGGGCTTAAGAGAAACTGACCGCCCTTCTGAAGTGACGGTCGCCTCTCCTTCCACACAGAACAAGATCTCCGCGCTACGTAGATACTGTGACTTGCTCTCATCAGTCGCAGACAAGATATCAAAGCCAAAGTCATCCACTGGAATCGGATAACTCATCTTGCCCTCTTTCAATACAGGCTTAAGGCGGATATCTTCTGGCTTAATCGGCTCAAAGATTGTGTTGTCGATAAGCTCAGGGACATCGATATATTTGGGAGTGAGACCGGCACGCAGCACATTGTCTGAGTTTGCCATAATCTCTAAACCCGTACCTTGAACATAAGCATGTGGGGTTTCTGCGAACAGGAACATCGCTTCACCGGGCGCCAGCTCAACCGTGTTAAGCATTAATGGCGCAAATAAGCCAATATCACCAGGATAATGCTGTTTGAATTCGATGCTGTATTGAAGAGCTTCACGCCCCATGACCGTTTTGGCTGGTCGCGCATGTGCAGCATAAAGCTCATTAAGCGCAGACGCTTTGCGGTCACCTTCAAGAGACATAATGGCGCTAAAGAACGACTTCAAAGAATCACTGTCGGCATTGGCTTTTAGTACATTAAGCTCAATCGCTAACGAAGGAATATCCGCTTCTTCGAACAAGGCAATAATGTCGTCGATTGGACGAAAGCCATTCATCGCTTTGTAGAAGGTCAACGCATAAACCAACTCAGGTTTATGGTTTGGATCTTTGTAGTTGCGATTAGACGCATTCAAAGGGATACCAAGTGCATTCTCACGCTCAAAACCTAATTCTGATTTTCGCTTGTTCGGGTGAACCTGAATCGATAACGGTGTTTCAGCGGCCAACACCTTAAACAAGAAAGGCAATTCACCGAAACGAGCCGCCGTGTATCCGCCTAAGACATCGATTTTGTTTTCATCAATCATGTGAGAAAGCGATTCACCGGTATCGCCTACCTTTGAACAACCATTTGGATGAGCACCCATCCAAATTTCTGCTTGAGGTTCCTGGTTTGGGTTCACAATACCAAACAATTGGTTAATGGAGTCTTTGCTTCCCCATGCGTAGTTTTGAATAACGTTGTCGAGTTTAAATAGAGACATAATTACTTCTCATTAAAAATCTGGCTACCAAGCTTGAGCGTGGCGGCGATATTACGGGCAGTGCGAGTCAGGTTTTGATTCGCTTCTGATAAAACTTGGTCTAAAGACTGAGGTGAACGTACGGTTCCAAATAAGCTAGACATTGAGCCGTAAAGTTTTTCAACGTCTTGCCCCAAAGAGCCCGCAATTCCAATGGTTGGAATACTCAACTTTTGAGCTCGCTGAGCGATGCCGAAAGGTGTTTTACCTTGCAGGGTTTGGTTGTCCATCTGCCCCTCTCCGGTCACGACCAGTGAAGCACCTTCAAGAACCTTATCTGCATCCAAGGCATCTAATACCATCTCAATACCCGCTTTAATTTGGATATTGAATGCAAGACTTAACCCCAGAGGTGTACCACCAGCAGCACCAAATCCAGCTGTGTCGCGATGATTAGTACCCGTATGTGCTTGAGCGATATCGGCAAAGTGCCCGATCGCAGTATCAAGTTGTTCAACTTGAGCTTTTGATGCGCCTTTTTGCGGACCAAACACAGTACTGGCTCCGCTTTCGCCACATAATGGATTATTCACATCACACGCGACCACGAACGTCACTTCTTTGCATCTAGGGTGCAGTCCTTCAAGATCGATGCTTGCTAACCGGCTTAATTCGGCGCCGCCACCAGATAGCTCGTTGCCTTGCTTGTCTAATAACTTGCCTCCCAACGCTTGTAAGATGCCAGCACCTGCATCATTGGTTGCGCTGCCGCCCAAACCAATAATGATTTGTTCAACACCTTGATCTAGTGCATCTTTGATCAATAGCCCAGTACCAAACGAAGATGCGGTTAACGGTGCTCTTTCTTCTACGGTTAATAGGTCTAAACCCGATGCTTGAGCAAATTCCACCAAGGCAGTTTTTACGTTGGCGCCATCAACAGTCTGTTCCAACGAAGCCCAATAAGCCGTACATTCACGCCCGATTGGATCCGTCGTGTGCAGCAGTTGCTTCTTACCATTGAGCGCCTCTAGCAACACGTCTACCGTGCCTTCTCCGCCATCGGCGAGTGGCATTTTCACAAACTCTGCGTAAGGGAAAACATCGGCAAATCCACGCTCAATGCAAGACGCAACTTGATGAGCGTCGAGTGATTCTTTAAATGAATCAGGGGCAATTACAATTTTCATTGTCGTTCACCATTCCCGCCCACCAAGGTGAGCGGGTTATCGAAATTAGAATTTGATTTGGAATGTTTTTGCTTGGCAAGGTGCTATCTGGCCGAACTCTTCAGATGCTACATCACCTTCGCGTACGCGCTCGTCCATGCTTGTCTCTTTCCAGCTCGAAACCGCTTGAGTAAAAGAGATTGAATCCGATACTGAACCCGATTCTGCCGGGTTGTAGACACGCATGATCAGTGCATCTTCGTCTTCCGCTTTCTTCAGCACACTCAACACCGCGCCTGATTGTTGCTTAGACAGAAGGCTAAAACTCATAGGTAGGTTCTGCTCACCCACGTTGAGCTTCATCGCGTTGTAAGGGATCTTGTTGTAGCATTCGATTAGAGTGACATTGTCACGTGCTTGCGCCATGATGTTCGCGTCAATATGGTTACCAGAGAAGCCACACAGTGTGAATTCACACACTAATTTGCCGCGCACTTGTGAATCTGGGGTCGGGATCTTGATACCAGAAGGACGCCCCGGACGAAGCAATAGCTCTTCTTTACCCAACACGCCAATACCACGGAATAGTGTCAGTGCGAAGGTATCTCTATTTTCGTCACCTTTAGATGCAATCACTTCAAATTCACGCAGACCATTCGACATAATAGCCATACCCGCTTTGCCGTTTTCTAGCGCAGCAAAGTTCATTAACTGATACACAGGAACCGGTGCTTCTTTCCACTTCTCTTCTTCCCAAACCGCCATTGCAGGGTCATTGGTTGGTCGAGTAATACAACCGAACTGGTTATCTGCTACCACAGTTTCAGAAATAAATGGCGTAGGTACTAATACACGTACACGGTGGTCGTCGGCTTGGTTGTCCAATTCCATACGGACTTCGATGCGGCGAGAACCTTGCTTCAATACCACTTGGCATTGCGCTTCAACGAATCCATTTTGACCCGTGCGTTCTTCACGCTCTGTAAGGTTTGCTGGCACGTTCATGCGGAAAGCGATGTTTGCTACCGATTGGAAACCTTGGTGGTCAATTGATGTTTCTACCGGGAATTCATCAGAGTACAACAGCCACTCTTGACGAGATGGAGAGTAATCGTACTCATCGCCGTCATCAGAACCATCTTCTAAACGAAGTGCTTGGTCGAATACTTGCTCTGTCTCTTTATCGAAAATAGTCAGAGTACCGTTGTCGTTTACATTAATTCGGTAGTATTCGTTCTCTAGCAAGTAGTCTTTCTGCTCTGCGACTTTAACTGCGCCCTTCTCATTACCTTGGATGTGTAACGTGGTGAAACCCATCGCTGGTACAGTGCGTTTGATTTGAATATCAAACTCCATGAAAGGGTCGTAGTTGCCGTAGTGAACGATTTGACGGTCTACTTTACCTGGGTCGATTTGGCGCTTGTCTTGGATGAAGTATTCAACTGGGTTTTCGTTTTCATCAAAGATAGAAAATTCTTGAGCACGGATAGTGATGGTTGTGTTCACCACTTCTTCACGCTCATACGGAGAAAGGTTAAACATCGCCAGTTTGTCGCAACCTTCGCGATCCGGCATATGGTCAACGATTTTACGTTTGTAGAAGTGGATTAGGTTTGTCGCCATGTCGTCCGCAAGGATGTAACGGTTTAGGATTTCAGCGTGTACCTTGTCTGAACAACAGCAACCAATAGAGTCATGAGCATGGTTCTTCATGCTCTCTTTCCACATTTTCTCAATCAAACCGTGGTGATATTCGAAACCTAATGTCCAAGCGATAGACGCTAGAGGTTCTAGGATGTTTACAATCTTGTTTTCGATTTCCGCATGGATCAGTTTGATGTCCATACGTGTAGAAGAGATCGTACGGTGAACACGCATGTATTTACCGTCGTTGAACTCGCCTTTGATTGTGTCGAGTTGGTCGCGCGCCGCTTCTACTTTCTCGAACACTTCTTCGTAACGGCTCATTGAGAATTCACGATCTGGGTAGATTTCGCGAAGCTTGTCCATTACTTCAAAGATGTCTTTTTGAATCGGCATTTGGTCGTGGCCGTTCGGTAGCAAGATATCTTTAGTCACCGATGGCTTTTCTAGCACTGGGAAGTACTTATCTAAACGAGCACGCAAGCCTTCTTCGTCTTGTGGAAGGTATTTACCAATCGCGTAACCCAGCGGAAGCACTTGTGCCGTTACTTCACTGCCGTCATTAGACTGCCATAAGAATTCTGTTTTGTTGGTGCCATGACGCTCTGAACAACCACGCCAGAACATTGCACGCGTGATGTCGAAGCCGTTGTAGATCATTGGCAGCTGTGAGCTCATGCTGAATGAATCTGGTAGGTAACCAATCTTCATTGCATCGCCAAACTTCATACAGTCACGAATACCATACATCATGTTGCGTACAATTGACTCACCAGAAACTTGCATTGTGTCGGTTTGAGAATACCAAGGGCCAATAATTAACTTGCCCGCTTCAACCAATACTTTTACGCGTTCTGTGTTCTCTGGTTTGATCGCAAAGTAGTCTTCTAGAACGGCGGTTTGACCATCTAGAACGTAGTATTTGTATTCTGGATCACTCTCCAGACGGTTCATGATTTCTTCCATGTTGTTCACTAGAAGAATACGAGACTCTTCTGTTGTGAAATACCATTCACGATCCCAGTGCATGTGTGGAGTAATATGTACGCGTGATGTAGTCATAATCATTTACCTAAATGTGTCGCTTCGAGTAAATCTAAAATTCGAACTCAAATACGACTAAATTAAAGTTTTTCAAGGGGTTAAAATTGGCTGCCACTAAATTTAGGGTGCAGAAAACCACGCCCAGAATCTGTGTGAATAAAACCGTTAGGAGCACAGGTATTTAGGACAGCCAAGTTGTTTATTATTTTTTATATATTGATTTCACAGTGAGTTAGGAGCTAACTCAAAATTCAGTTAGTTCTGTGTTGCAGTGCTTGCTTCAAACTTACCCTTTTTTACAGCGTGACCACGCCACATCAGAAGAGTAATGGTTGAAATTACTGTGCCGACAATCGCAGCACCGAACCAGATTGCCGCAGCAGAGAATGCGCCCAAACCAGAATCGTGTAACAAGAAGATAGAGAAGATACCTGCGCCCGGAGTCGATAGACCAATACCTGCCGCACCAACCATCGCGCCTGTAACCACAGAGCCTAGTAGGAATGAACCGATTACACGGATTGGATCTTCAATCGCCATTGGGATTGCACCTTCAGTAATACCCGCTAAGCCAAGTAGCCAAGTTGATTTACCGGTTTCAATCTCAAAGTCTTTGAATAGGCGTGGAGCAATCATGGTTGAAGCCGTTACGGTGAACGCCGATACCATTTTTACTGAACCAAAGATTGCGTATGGGCCATAAACACCGTTCGCCATTGCACCTAAACAGAATGCGTAAGCGGCTTTGTTTACCGGACCACCTAAGTCGAATGATACAAACAGACCAAGAATCGCACCCAATAACAGCGCATTGGTGCCTGACATACCGTTCAACCAGTCCGTTAGACCTTGGTTTAGGAACGCTACAGGTTTACCGATAACAAACAGCATCAAGCTACCTGCCACCAAAGTACCGATCACCGGATAAAGGTAGAAAGTAAGGAAGCCGTTAAATGCCGGGCCTAAGCGAACATGCTCTTTTACCCAACGCATCACGTAACCAGCAATCAAACCACCAACAACACCGCCTAGGAAACCAGAGCCAATGATGTTTGCTGCAATACCTGCGGCAAAACCAGGACCAAGTGCCGGTTTATCTGCTAATGAGTAAGCTGTGTAAGCCGCCAGTACTGGCACCATCAATGTACCCAGTAGGCCGCCACCTAGTTTGCGATACATCCATAGCCAAGAATCTTTTGTTGTGTAGAGCTCTTGCAGGTCAAAAATTTGCGCGATAAGAACAGCAACCGCAAGAACAGTACCACCAGCAACGATAAGAGGAACCGCGTAAGAAATACCAGAAAGCAGTGCTTGTTTAAGCTCAGTTTTCAACGGTAGTTTCTTCGGTTTGTCATCGGTAGCAACTTTACGTTCTGCACCGTTACCTTTTTTCGACTCTTCAATCGCTTCATTAAGAATGCGCTCACCGTGTTTAATCGGTTCTGCAACTGGTGTTTCAACACGAGGAATGCCGTTAAAGCGCTCAGATTCTTTAATCGAAACTTCAGCAGCAAAAACACACGCCACAGCATTGTTAAGTTGTTCCGCAGTTAAGCGATCTTCAATACCGTTTGCGCCCTGCTTTTCAACATGAACCTTGTAGCCAAGCTTTTTTCCCGCTTTTTCTAGGTACTCAGCCGCCATATAGGTGTGAGCAATGCCTGCTGGGCAAGCAGTAACACATACAATTGTCGGCGCATTTGTATCTAAGTTGTCTTGTTTTTCTTCTTGTTGATTGTCGCTATCAAGAAGCGCAAAGATTTCTTCAGCGGTTGTCGCTTTTAATACAGCTTCGCGAACATCGTCATCAACCAATGTAGTTGTCAATGCAGTAAGCAGATGCATGTGGGTAGAACCCGCTTCTGCATTTGGAATCGCAATTAGGAAGATAAGATTTACATCTTCGTCTTCATCCAAGCCTTTCCATTTCATGTCTTCTTTAAGCGTTGCTACAGCGAAGCCAGCTTCTTTAACCGCGTCAGTCTTGCCATGCGGTACTGCTAAGCCTTCGCCAAGCGCTGTCGGGCCTTGCTCTTCACGAGCAAATACTGCATCAAGGTACTCTTGCTTGTTATGCAGTTTGCCTTGCTGATCCAGTTGGTCAGCAAGTGCGTAAATCGCTTCTTCTCGACTGCTAAACGTAGTTTGCAGATTTACGAGCGACTTATTCGTTAGAGTAGTAAGTTTCATAACCTTTGTCCCATAGTCACGGATTAGTACGACAGTCGTCCCTGTCGACGAGAAGAATAATACAACTTCAAGACATTTAATCCGTGATCACGATCTCATCAATACATATTTGTATTTAATTTGTATTTAAATCGTATTGGTAAATCCTTTAAGAAAGCTTGTTATGTATCGTTTAATTTGTATTATATGTACTACAAAACGCCGATACGACGCTCACACTAACCTTTAAAGCAAGGCTTATATAGAGCAAATTTACGTATTTAAGGTACAGGTTGTTAATCAAAGTCTAGTTGTCCTAGCGCACAAATGAGGCAAAAATGGCAAGACTCCCTATGTATCGCCAAATCGCCGATGCAATAAGAGAAAAGATCAGTTCTGGAGAATACAAAGTTGGTGAAGCACTCCCAACAGAAGCGCAATTGCGTGAAGTATTCTCGGTAAGCCGTGTAACGGTTAGGCAAGCACTGAAACTACTGATCGAAAACGATGAGCTTGAAAGCGTTCAAGGCAGCGGTACTTACGTCAAAGAGAACAAGATCAATTACGACATCTACAAACAGTCGAGCTTTCAAGAAAAGTGGGCGCATTTGGATGTGGTTACACACAGTGATGTTCTAGCCTTTGAAATGAAGCCCTGTTCTTTGGCGATGTCTGAACATCTAGATATTAAAGAAGGCGAATTAGTTTTCTACGTAAAGCGTGTTCGCTTCATAGACAACAATCCAATCACGGTTGAAGAAACTTGGTTACCTGTTGCCCTATTCCCAGATCTCACCTATCAAGTGATGCAGACATCAAAGTACGACTTTATTGAGAACACCAAAGGCATGGTGATTGATAGAAGTGAGCAAGAACTGGTGCCGATTCTTCCGCCTGAAGACGTTGCTAAACAGTTAGGGATTGACCCAACTCAGCCTATCATTGAAAAACGTACTCGAGGTTACCTCGCCAATAACACAGTGTTCGAGTACAGCCGTAACTACTTCACATCTAACGATTACAGATTTACTTTGGTCGCAAGACGCCAGAGATAATACTCATCAGCAAGTTTCTATAACAGTAGATGACCAACACAGAGAGCGCCTTGTTCTCTGTGTTTCTGTGCTGTTAGTTCAATAGTAAACCCAACTTTCCCTCCCAAATATTCCTAAATCAATATCAAGCAACCTCACGAAAGATCATTCACATTCATTTAAATACTGTTCGCGCACTTTGAACATAAACTAAGCGCCAAATGACAAGAACAACAGTCGACAGGAATGTAAATGAATACCAAACAACTTGAGGACGCGGTAAGCGAAGTGAGCTTATTCAATCAGCACCTCCACTTAATCCAATCCGTGCATACCATTCCAACCCCAAAAATGAATTGGGAGTCGATTGCGATGGAACCTGCGCCAGCAATGCCAACGGTTCGATTCGATCACTGTCTACTCATCAGACTAACACTTAGTTCGTCGTGTTAAATCACTTTATATACAAAACTATTATGTCGAAACACACTATCTCACGAACATCGCACCCATTAGCAAATACAATTTCATACACACGATTCCTACCAAAGCTACCTTTAGTTCTAATCGCTTTCTCTATGCCCCTATTCGCAGAAGAAGTTGAAGAAGTGGTACTCGAGGACGAAGTCGTATTAAATGAAGGTTCTGAGTTAAACGAAGAAGCTGAAGAATCGCCTTATTATAACTTGTGTTTTAGCGCTTACTTATGGGAAGTAAGTAGGCGTTAAACATAAGTAATCTTTAAATGTAAGTAAGCTTAAAAGCTAAGATTCTCACCTCTTTACTCCGATAAATACCCACTTCGTTACACGTTTCCTTCCAAAGTACAAAAAATACTCGCGATTTATAAAATAACACCACCATATGCAAATAGAACAACCAAAGGTGATCCAAGTTATATTCTAACAAGCCACAAAATTTGTTTATTAACATCTAAACAACAGTAGTTATTCACGATTTACAACCACAATTAACATCAAAGAAAATGTTTGTCTTAGATCATATCAACCTCAACTATGCCTCGTGCCACAGTGCAGTTTTCTGTACATTCATTGTCATATTCTGAAACACTTTCTTATATTTTTTTAAACTTTGTGGAGATTTCTATGTTAGAGCTCTTGATCGGATTAGTGATTACTATCGCTGTTGGTTACTTTATTGTGAAAGGCTATAAAGCGGCAGGTGTACTACTGACAGCTGGCCTTGCCCTACTTCTTATTACTGGCCTTATAGGTCACACAGTCTTACCCGCTAAGGTCGCTTCAACAGGTAACATGGTTACCGACTCACTAGAATTCGTTAAGTACATGCTTCAGTACCGTGGAGGCGGCCTAGGCATGCAAATCATGCTTCTTTGTGGCTTTGCTTCTTACATGACGCATATCGGCGCAAACAATGTGGTAGTAAAACAATTCTCTAAACCGCTTGCTGCTATCAAATCTCCATACGTACTTCTTGTTGCGGCTTACATCGTAGCGTGTCTAATGTCTCTAGCAGTAAGTTCTGCAACAGGCCTTGGCGTGCTATTGATGGCGACCCTATTCCCAATGATGACGGCAATGGGTATTTCTCGCCCAGCGGCAGTTGCAGTTTGTGCGTCACCTGCAGCCATCATTCTTTCACCAACGTCTGGTGATGTGGTTATCGCGGCAGAAAAATCAGGCATGTCTCTTGATGTGTTTGCTGTTCAAACGGTACTGCCTGTTTCTATCTGTGCGATCATCGTGATGGCGGGTGCGGCTTTCTTCTGGAACAAATACCTAGATAAGAAAGAAAACACACCAATGGAAAAAGTAGACGTTTCTGAAATCGAAACAACGGCGCCGGCTTTCTACGCTGCACTTCCATTCCTACCTATCATCGGCGTTTTCCTATTCAACGGTCGTACGATTCCAGGGCTTTCACTTGATATCTACACTATTGTGGTAGGTTCTATCTTCGTAGGCGCAGTTATCGATTACGTTGTTAAGAAGTTTGACGGCGAGAAAACACTAGAAGATCTAGACTCTTGCTACCAAGGCATGGCTGACGCGTTCAAAGGCGTGGTAATGCTGTTGGTTGCGGCGGGCGTATTTGCTCAAGGTCTAATGTCTATCGGTGCAATTGATAACCTAATCGGTCTTGCCGAATCTGCAGGCGCAGGCGGTATCGCATTGATGCTTATCCTCACAGGTCTAACGGTTGCTGCGGCAATTGCGACAGGTTCAGGTAATGCACCTTTCTATGCATTCGTAGAACTGGCTCCATCATTAGCGGCGAAAATGGGCTTGAACCCAGCGTTCCTAATCATCCCAATGCTTCAAGCATCGAACCTAGGTCGTACAATTTCACCAGTATCTGGCGTAATCGTAGCGACTTCTGGTATGGGTAAAATCAGCCCATTTGAAGTCGTAAAACGTACGTCTGTACCCGTAATCTGTGGTCTTATTACGGTTATCTTCGGTACGCTTGTATTGGTTCCAATGTCGGCGTAAGCCTTAAGTTTCTAATCTCAAAGAACGAAGAACAAACGAACACCAATACTGAATATAAAATGCGTAAACAAAAAGGCGCTGAACTTAATAAGTTCAGCGCCTTTTTTAATGTCACTTTCTCAACATCGTTAAAACTATCGAGACATGTACAAAATGTATAAACAGTCAGGCTTGAAATAGTGTTATCTCAAAGGAACACGCCCTACTTCATTTCACCATAGCGTTCTAGATACAGAACCGTGGCAGCGGTACGGGAAGGCACTTGCAGCTTTTTCAGTAGACTCTTCATATGTACCTTAACTGTCGATTCAGAAATAAACAGGTGATCGGCGATCTGCTTATTACGGTAACCTTTCGCGACTTCTTGAAGGATCTGCATTTCACGTTCAGTCAGTTGTTCGAAGATATCATTGCGGCTTCCAGCATCATTTAGGTAACGAGCAACCACACTGCTGTAAGCCTTGTCACCGCTGTGTGCTTGCTTAAGCAGTTCAATTAACTCATCGGGTTCAGTGTCTTTCAACAAGTAGCCATCAGCGCCTGCTTTTACAATCGCTTCAATGTCTGCAGGGCTATCAGAAACCGTTAGAATAACAATGTTTGCGCTAGAACCGTCAGTGCGAAGTGCTTTCAAGGTATCTAAACCAGACATGCCCTTCATATTGAGATCCAAAAGGATCAAATCAGGTTCTTCTTCATGAGCAAGAGCAACCGCTTCAGTGCCGTTACTTGCTTCTGCAATCACTTCGAATTCGTCTTCAAAGCTCAGTAATTGGCTTATACCTCTGCGCATCAATGGATGATCATCAACCAGCATTACTTTACAAATCGTCAACTTTAACTTCCTTCAAACTTTTATATTTCAATATGACTGTACAGCCTTCACCTTGCGCCGCTTCAATCGTCAAGTCGCCATTCAGTCTTGCCGCACGCTCCTGCATAATGCTCATCCCGTAGTGGTTCACCTTGGAACTACTTGAGTCAAAGCCATCTCCATTATCTTTTATCACGACTAATACTTCACCGTCCTCATCGATACAGCATACATCTATCAAGTCGGCATTGGCGTGTTTTATTGCATTTATTGTTGCTTCACGAATCAATTGAAGCAAGTGAACCTGACTATGCGCATCAAGCTCGATCGATGAGAGATTATTAGTGAGGTTAATCTTCGCATCGGTTCTCTCGCTGAGCGCCTCAAGCATGGTACTTAAGGCGTCTCCAAAGTTGCCCTCTTTAATGGTCAACCTAAATGTGGTGAGTAGCTCTCTTAACTGGGTATAAGCGTCGGCTAAGCCGTTTCCGATCTCAGACGCGATTTGTTCAGATTGCTCTCGGTGCTGTTGCTCTGGCAGTTTGCCAATCACACGCTTTAATAGTGTAACTTGAATTTTCAAGTACGACAGTGATTGAGCCAATGAATCGTGGAGTTCACGTGCAATCGTGGCACGCTCTTCCATGATAATAAGCTGTTCAGCTTTCTTTTGAGCACGATTGTAGTAGATCGCTCTCGATAGCAGTTGAATGAAGCTTTCGATCAGAGCTTTAGTTGAGTGCCCGTGGTGATATGAACAGTATAAATAGCCGAGAATAAGTTCGTTATCGTCGAGTTTCATCTCAAACTTTTCGTAGTCTAAATTCGAATCGTAACCTTCATCCATAATCAATGAACGGCCTGAGTTATCGACAATCTCGAGCCTCAGTGATCCAATCCCTTCCAAGCTCACGAGATGCTGCAAGATAGCTCGGAAGTTTTCAGGAGCAATACGCGTCACCGTGAGCTCTTGTGACGAGTTATAAAGTGCCTGCAGCGACTGGTTCGCATTTTGCAGCTCAATCGTCTTTGCATCCACCACATCTTCAAGGTTTCGATAAAGCACGCCTAAATCTTTGGCCATCGAGTTGAAGGTTTTGGTCAAAATGCCCATTTCGTTGTTACTGGTCACCTTGAGTTCTACCTCGAAGTCGCTGTTTTTGATTCTTTGGCTCGCACCGACAAGAGCATGTAGCGGTTTAACAACCTGTTTACGTACAAAGTGAACAACAAAAAGAGATATGACCAGAATCCCACCAAGGCCGATACCACCAGCCCACGCTAACTTTATTAACTTGTCTTCAGAGAACTCTTGCAGCTTATAAACGAAGCCATCGATTTCAGCCACGAAGTTTTCAACCAACACGAGATAGTGATCGCGCTCTTCGCTATTCAAGACCTGTTTTAGCTCATGCCAACGGCCGATAATTAAATAGTAATCTTCTGTGATGTCTGTCGGAACATTCCAACTGACCAAATTAGTCATGGATGGCGAGTAAAGAGAACTTTCGAATTCACGAATATGAGATTCATAATCGACAGATTCTATTTGAATATCATGGGCTAAACGGTAGCTTTGCATTCGCATTGAACCGGCCACGTTAACCGCTTCCGCATCATTCAAACTTGAAGCCAAAGTAAAGATGGCAAAGCCAGTCGTAGCAACCGACAACAGCAGTATAGAGAGCAAAGATTTTGCTATCGTACTTGTTACAGATGAAACCGGTTTTATAAGCAAAAGTGCCTTCCTATTGATAAATGACTTGCCAGCGATATCGTATTGTCACACATCAAAAATCATAGCTCCATTCAATATGTGATCACTCGCTCCGTAATTTATTGATCTAAGACAATATATGCCCCCAATTAGCCCTTAGGGGGTATTTATACAATTGTTTCTAAAACTACACTACTTGTGAGGACTCATTACAAGATATTAATAGAATAATGACCTACAATTACAACATCTTAGTAACATCTATAGGTATCTAGTGGTAGATCTATCAAAACGCCGTCTTTTTTCAAGACGAAAAGTTGACTCAAGCCAGATTCGTTTGCCTTGGATTGACAGCCTAGAAAGCTTTACAGATGACTGTACTCGCTGCGGTAAATGCATCGAGAGTTGTGAGACTAAGATAATCATTATAGGCGATGGTGGTTTTCCCACTGTAGATTTCTCTATTGATGAGTGTACGTTCTGCTATCAATGTGCAGATGTTTGTCCCGAACCCATTTTTAAGCCAAAGCAAGGAGAGCCTTGGCAAGCAAAAGCACAAATCTCTGATAAGTGTTTAGCGCAACAAAATGTTGAATGCCGAAGCTGTGGTGACATGTGTGAACCTATGGCCATTCAATTTGAACTTAGAGCAGGCAGTGTTGCTCTACCAAAAATCGAGTTAGATGAGTGTAGCGGTTGTGGGGCCTGCGTAGCAATTTGCCCTACTTCGGCTATTCTTGTGAGTAATGCATAAAACAAAAATAACGAGAGCAATTTATGGCACTAAATGAAGTGCATATATCAAGTTTAGTCGTGCATGTGAGCCCTGAGCATCTAAATGAGATCAAAGCGGAGATCGATCAATTCGATAACGCTGAAATCTACGGAGATAGCCCTGAAGGCAAAATCATCGTGGTCCTAGAAACTGAAAACCAAGGTTTTGTAACGGACACCATCGAAGCAATAAACAACATTAAGAACGTTTTGGGGACAGCTTTGGTTTATCACCAAATCGAAACTGGACTCGACGAAACGGATTTAGAAACTGGAAGCAACAATTCTCAACTTGAGGGTGAAGTATGAAAATGACAAGACGTGCGTTTGTGAAAGCAAACGCAGCTGCATCAGCGGCAGCCGTTGCAGGTGTAACACTACCGGCAACAGCAACCAACCTGATCGCTAGCTCTGATCAAACAAAAATCACGTGGGATAAAGCGCCTTGTCGTTTTTGTGGTACGGGCTGTTCGGTACTAGTAGGTACTCAAAACGGCAAAGTGGTTGCGACTCAAGGCGACCCAGAAGCACCAGTAAACAAAGGCCTTAACTGTATCAAAGGCTACTTCCTTTCAAAAATCATGTACGGCAAAGACCGTCTAGAACAGCCTCTTCTTCGTATGAAAGATGGCGAGTTCCATAAAGATGGTGATTTCGCACCAGTATCTTGGGACAAAGCGTTCGACGTGATGGCTGAGAAATGGAAAGCATCTCTTAAGAAGAACGGTCCAACAGGTGTTGGTATGTTCGGTTCAGGCCAATGGACAGTAATGGAAGGCTACGCAGCCGTTAAGATGATGAAAGCGGGTTTCCGTTCAAACAACATAGATCCAAACGCTCGTCACTGTATGGCTTCTGCTGTAGTAGGCTTCATGCGCACTTTCGGTATTGATGAGCCAATGGGTTGTTACGATGACTTTGAACACGCAGACGCATTCGTACTGTGGGGTTCAAACATGGCAGAAATGCACCCAGTACTATGGACTCGTATTACAGACCGTCGTCTAAGCCACCCACACGTTAAAGTAAACGTACTGTCTACTTACTACCACCGTTCTTTCGAGCTTGCAGACACGGGTTACATCTTCAACCCTCAGTCTGACCTTGCGATCGCAAACTTCATCGCAAACTACATCATCCAAAACGATGCGGTTAACTGGGACTTCGTGAACAAGCACACGAACTTCAAGCAAGCAACGACAGACATCGGTTACGGTCTGCGTGACGATGATCCACTACAGAAAGCAGCCGCAAACCCTAACTCAGGCGAAATGACTGCTATCTCTTTCGAAGACTACAAAGCGTCTGTTGCTGAATACACAGTTGAGAAAGCGTCTGAAATGTCAGGTGTACCTCAAGAAGACCTTATCAAGCTGGCTAAGCAATATGCCGATCCAAACATCAAAGTAATGTCACTTTGGACTATGGGTATGAACCAACATACTCGTGGCGTATGGATGAACAGCCTTGTGTACAACATCCACCTTCTTACAGGTAAGATTTCTACTCCAGGTAACAGCCCATTCTCACTAACTGGCCAACCGTCAGCGTGTGGTACAGCGCGTGAAGTTGGTACATTCGCTCACCGTTTACCTGCCGATATGGTGGTTGCTAACCCTAAACACCGTAAAATTGCAGAAGATATCTGGAAACTTCCAGAAGGCACCATTCCACCGGTACCCGGCGCTCACGCTGTTCTTCAAGACCGTATGTTGAAAGACGGTAAAATCAACGCTTACTGGGTAATGTGTAACAACAACATGCAAGCGGGTCCAAACATCAACACTGAACGTCTGCCAGGTTACCGTAACCCAGATAACTTCATTGTATGTTCTGACCCGTACCCAACGGCAACAGCTCAAGCGGCTGACCTCATCCTTCCAACAGCAATGTGGATTGAGAAAGAAGGCGCTTACGGTAACGCAGAGCGTCGTACACAAGCATGGTACCAACAAGTGAAAACTGTAGGTGAAGCTAAGTCTGACCTATGGCAAATCATGGAATTCTCTAAGCGCTTCACTATTGAAGAAGTTTGGGGGGAAGAACTGGTTGCGAAAATGCCTGAGTACCGTGGCAAAACCATGTACGACGTGCTTTACAAAAACGGCAACGTTGATGCATTCCCACTGTCTGAAGCTCAAGAGCTTAACGACGATGCACAAGCTCAAGGTTTCTACGTTCAAAAAGGTCTATTCGAAGAATACGCAGCCTTTGGTCGCGGCCACGGTCACGATTTAGCACCATACGATCGCTACCACCAAGTTCGTGGTCTACGTTGGCCTGTTGTTGACGGTAAAGAGACACTATGGCGCTTTAAAGAAGGTTCAGATCCATATGCTAAGAAAGGTTCTGATTGGGACTTCTACGGCAAACCAGATGGTAAAGCACTGATCATCAATGCACCATACGAAGCGCCACCTGAAGTACCAAACGATGAATACGATATGTGGCTATGTACAGGTCGTGTTCTTGAGCACTGGCACACAGGTACTATGACTCGTCGTGTACCAGAACTTTACAAAGCAGTACCGGATGCACTTTGTTACATCCACCCTGCTGATGCTAAAGCTCGTGGTCTTCGCCGTGGTGATGAAGTTCTTATCGAAAACAAACGTGGTGAAGTACGCGTTCGTGTTGAAACTCGTGGTCGTAACCGTCCACCACAAGGCTTGGTATTCGTACCATTCTTTGATGCAAGAATTCTGATCAACAAGTTGATCTTGGATGCAACGGATCCTCTGTCTAAACAGACGGATTACAAGAAGTGTCCAGTTAAGATCACTAAGGTCGCTTAAGGACAATATGTTCTTACCACTTAGCTCGTAGATCTGACGTTTTTAATATTGCGACTGCTTTTTTCGTTACTTTTTGAAAGAAGTAGTCCACTCAAAGAATTAGCCTTTAGGCGGAGAAATTAACCATGAAAAAACTGATTACTGCCCTACTATCAGCTGGTCTTTTGCTAGCTGGTGCAGTTCAAGCTGAAGCTGAACTGGATAACCCAGGCGGCATTGGTGGCGTAGAATCTCTACGTGGTGCAAGTGAACTTGAAGCAACTCGCGCAGCAGATGACTTCAAAAAGTTCCCTCGTGACCAAGTACTTGAGAGTGACTACGTATACCAACCACCTCTAGTGCCTCATACTATTCGTAGCTATGAAGTTTCTCTTAACGCTAACAAGTGTCTTTCTTGCCACAGCTGGAAAAACGCAAAAGAAATGGGTGCTACTAAAGTGAGTGTAACTCACTACATGAACCGTGAAGATGCGGTACTTGCAGACGTATCACCTCGTCGTTACTTCTGTCTACAGTGTCACGTACCTCAAGCTAATGCTAAGCCACTAGTTGAGAACGAGTTCAAACCTGTAGATTCACTGCGTTAATCGTAGCCGGACTGTAAGAGAGGCTATATATGATAAAATTACTTAAAGCGTTTTGGAAAAGACTTGCGACACCAAGCAAAGCAGCCGTAGGCGTTGTTTTGTTCTTGGGTTTCTCGGGTGGTCTTTTGTTCTGGGGTGCATTCAACACGGGTATGGAGGCAACCAACACGGAAGAATTCTGTTCTGGCTGTCACGCACCTATCGTTGCTGAAATCCAAGAGACAATTCACTACTCTAACCGTTCTGGTGTTCGTGCTATCTGTTCAGACTGTCACGTTCCTCATGAATGGACAGATAAAATTGTTCGTAAGGTTCAAGCATCTAAAGAGCTATACGCACACTTTATTGCGAAAACCATCAATACTGAAGAAAAGTTCAAAGCACGTCGTGCTCACCTAGCGGAACGCGAATGGGCTCGATTGAAGAAGAACGATTCACTTGAGTGTCGTAACTGTCACCAGTTCGATTACATGGACTTCTCAGAGCAGAGCCCCCGTAGTGCGAAACAACACTCGACTGCGCTAGCTTCTGGTGAAAAAACGTGTGTAGACTGTCACAAAGGTATTGCACACAAACTACCAGACATGCACGGCGTTGAAGGCTGGCAATAAGGAGCGATTGAATGAGTACTTTAGAAAGCGTAATTTGGCACATCCTAGGTTACAGCGCTATGCCAGTTATCATTCTTGGTGGCTTTGCAGGTGTTGCAGCCGTATCTCTTTGGATTTTATCTATGGGTAAAGACAAAGAAATCGATTAACAATCGAGATTCCATCAACTTCTACCAGATAATTCTGATATGAGTTGATACGAAAAAGCCACTGATTTCAGTGGCTTTTTTATTATCTGACGTTGTGTATCTTTATAATTGAATGTGACTTAACGCCCTAAGCTTCGTTTTCTGGTGCTTCTTTCTCTGCGGTCTCTTTATCAACCTGCTCTTGATCGACAATCGGCAGCACCTGTTTTACATAGTTGCCTGGCGCTTTGCCAATCACAGGATTAAGCTCTGAGCCTTGATTGAAAGGTTCGATTTTTTCGTCAGTTTCAAAACCTTGTAGCCACTGATTCCAGTGTGTCCACCAAGACCCCTCATTATGAGTCGCATTAGTTAGCCACTCATCCGCCGAGTCGTCTAGGTTGTCATTCAGCCAGAACCCGTACTTCTTCTTATCTGGATGGTTAACAATACCCGCGATATGACCAGATTCACCAAGCACGAACGTCTTGTTGCCACCGGTATTCAAGGCACCACGGTAAGTCCCCTGCCAAAGCGCGATATGATCTTCTTTCGCTGAAATGAAGTAGCTTGGTATTTTTATCTTATTGAGATCAATCCAGACACCGCCTACTTTCACGCCTTTGTCTTGAACAAGTTTATTCTCAAGGTAAAGCTCACGCAGCAAGAAATTATGGCATTTAGCTGCAACGTTAGTGCTGTCACTGTTCCAGTACAACAGATCAAACTCCATTGGGCTGCTGCCTTTTAGGTAGTTATCAATGTAGTAGTTCCAGTACAGGCTGTTTTCACGAAGCAAACTGAATGTCACGCTTAATGAACGACCATCCATGAATCCTTTAGCATCGTTCTGTTTCTCAATGGCGTTAATGATCGTTTCATTGATATATGCGCCAACCTCTCCCGGCTGAGAGAAGTCTAATAGAGTCGTAAAAAAGGTCGCAGTTTTAATGCGTTTCTTCATTCTTTTAGCAGCATAGTAAGCGACCGTTGAAGCGAGAACAGTACCACCAATGCAGTAACCTGCAGCATTGATTTGCTCTTTACCCGTGATATCTTCAATTGCCGTCACGGCTTTCGCTACGCCTTCCGTGACATAGTCACCGAACTCTAAGTCTTTTTGCGCTTCACCTGGGTTGCGCCAAGACATCATGAAGACGCTGTGCCCTTGCTCAAGCAACCAACGAACCATTGAGTTCTTTTCACGAAGGTCGAGAATGTAGTACTTATTGATGAATGGAGGAACGATCAACAAAGGCGTGGCGTTCACCTGAGGTGTTTTTGGGTAGTATTGAATAAGCTCGAACAGATCATTTTGAAAAACGACATCACCTTCCGTGTTCGCAACATCAACACCTAATCGGAAGGCATTATTGTTGGTCATACGGATCTTGAGGATATCCGCGCTCGCTTCAACGTCAGCTTGTAGCTGCTCTAGCCCATCTAGCAAGTTCTCACCATTGCGCTCAAGCGTTAGCTTCATCAACTCTGGGTTAGTCGCAATGAAGTTACTAGGAGAAAGAGCATTGATAGCCTGACGTGAAAAGAACGCCACACGTTCCTTGGTTTTCTCGTCTATGCCTTCGATTGAATTAATGGTGTCTATATAGCTTTTGCTGAATAACAAATAAGACTGCTTGATAAAGCTGTAAAACGGGTCATTTTTCCACGCTTCATCAATAAAGCGTTTATCACTGCGCTCTTCAGTAATGACGCTTTCGGTATTACCCATCAGTGCGGCATTTTGCCAAATCTTAAGTTGCTGTTCCCACCACTGGGATTGTAACTGAAGGAGAACGGCGGGTTGGTTAGCGGCTTGCTCGAAGATTTTTGACGCATCATCAAAATTCAACTCTTGCATCGCTTGATTTAGGGGAGATTGCGCGGCTTCCTTGTTTTGTTCAAAGTTTTCCCACCATTGCTGGTTTGTTTGTTGAAGTTTAACAAGGTAGTCCGAAAAGAAGTGTTGAAACATAACATGACTCCAATAATCGGAAAATCGCCACCGAGCCTCACAGTAAACACTGTGCTGACTCGATGGCGATTTTATTTATGCAGGTGTAACTGTTTTCAAGTTTTCAGTTGTTAGTGTTTCAACATCTTCTTTGAACTCTTTTGCAGCAGCTTGCATTTTTGAGCTATCACTCATCATCTGTTGAGACAATTGAGTTAGCGCTGCTAGTTGCTGGCTGTTGAACGCCGTTAGGCTAGTCACGTCTTTGATTTCAATCACTGCTTTCATTTGCGCAAGACCCATGTTCGTGTAAGTCTGCATTGCATTCATTTGCAGTTCTGTCATCGTTTGGACGTTCTTTGCAACCAACTTGTTGAACTTTAAGTACGGTTCAAATTGCTTTTCAGTTTGGTCAGTAATTGTTTTGAAAATATCCGTGTACATAAGTAACTCCTGATGAATACATAGTTTAATAAATTTGTGTCACTATCGTTTCAGCCAACGCTCATCGATTAACTCGCGATGCTTTGAAAAGCTGATCCGATATTTAAGCTTGCTACCGATATATCAGGCTCTAACCTTCAATACCTTTTAGCAAAACAGCGGTTCCCATTCCCCCACCCACACAGAGTGAAGCAACGCCATAAGTCGTTTTCTGTTCAAGCATTTCATGGATGAGTGAAACAATAATTCGATTGCCTGAAGCACCTAAAGGATGGCCAAGCGCGATTGCACCACCATTCACATTGACCTTTGGCTTGAACTCATCAAGCGGTAAGTCATGCTGCTCTGACAATTGGTACATTACGCCAAGAGCTTGTGCTGCAAACGCTTCATTCAATTCAAACAAATCTACTTCTTCTAGAGTGAGATTCGCCTTATCAAGCGTTTTAGAAACGGCTTCTACTGGGCCTAAACCCATAATCTTTGGATCTAATCCAGACTGTGCGTAGCTCGTTAGCTCTACCAGTGGTGTCAGTCCGTATTTCGCTACTGCACTCTCTGAGGCTAAGATGATTGCACTCGCGCCATCATTGATGCCCGAAGCGTTACCTGCCGTAACAGACCCTTCACGGTCAAAAGCTGGACGAAGCTTTTGCAGACCTTCGAATGTCGCGTCTGACTTCGGATACTCATCGGTATCAAAAGTGACGGTTTGTCTGCGCTGCTTAACTTCTACAGGCACGATTTGCTCGTTAAACTTACCCGCCTCAATCGCAGCAACGGCTTTTTGTTGGCTTTCTAAGGCATAGTTATCTTGAGCTAGGCGCGAAATATTCAACGTGTTCGCGATATTTTCAGCGGTCATGCCCATGTGGTAGTGATTAAACGCATCGGTTAAGCCATCACCAACCAGTAAGTCTTTCATTGAGATGTCACCCATTTTGTGACCATTACGAACGCTCGCTGGTACCACAAAAGGAATTTGTGACATCACTTCAACGCCAGCAGCAATAACCACTTCAGCATCTTGTGCTTTGATGTGCGCCGCTGCGTCCATCACTGATTTCATTCCGCTGCCGCAAATCATGTTCACGCCGTATGCTGGTGTTTCCTCAGGAAGCCCTGCATAGATGGAAGCCTGACGAGCAACCCCCATGCCTTGACCTGCCGAAATCACGTTGCCGACGATTACTTCATCAATCGCATCTAACGAAAGATCGACAGACTCAAGTGCACCTTTGATCGCAACGCCAGCCAGTTCACCCGCAGATACGTTTTTTAGCGACCCGGTAAATGCACCAATAGGAGTGCGCTTAGCCGCAACAATAAATACTTTTTCCATCATTCCAACCCCTTCAGTTTCGCCAATTACTGCATGTACAAGCCGCCATTCACAGACAATGTTTCGCCTGTAATGTACGCGCCAGATTCACTTGCTAAAAAGCCCACTGCGTCTGCAATTTCAACAGGTGTTGCTAAGCGTTTCATCGGAATTTGGTTCTTGATTGAATCCAGTACTTCAGGCTTCATTTGCTCAACCATAGGAGTTGCTGTGTAGCCAGGGGCAATCACGTTCACGGTTACGCCGCTACGAGCGCCTTCTGCAGCCAAAGCTTTAGAAAAACCAATCATTCCAGCTTTCGCTGCTGAGTAGTTAGTCTGTCCAAATTGACCTTTAAGACCATTGACGGAAGAGATGTTGATGACACGGCAGTTACCTTTCTCACACATAGGAGCGAACAAAGGTTGAGTCACGTTGAACAGACTGTTTAGGTTTGTTTCAATCACGTCTTTCCACGCTTCGGCATCCATCTTTTTAAAGACGCTATCACGTGTAATACCTGCGTTATTGACTAGTACATCCACCGTGCCTTCTTCTTCTAACAACTTGCTTAAGCTCAGCGCACATTCCGCAGTATTGGTAACATCTAATTCAAACAATCTCACTTGATCTTCGGTGAATTGTTTTTCGTTAAACCAATCCAAGGCACATTGGTAATTTCCAGTAAAATAAGTCGCGATAACACGATAGCCGTCTGCAACTAATTTAGAGGAAATTGCTGAGCCGATACCGCCTTTTGACCCTGTAATTAAAGCAAGCTTTTTCATTAATGGTTCCATCCCTTACAAGCAATTAAATAACAATGATGTTAATAAGATAATGTCTTAGTTGATAATTAAACTTTACGTTTTGCTTTAATTAAACCCTACAACTCAAAATCAAAAATTATTATTACAAATATAAAATATTTTCGTATTATGATTAAAAACTAGACTTGCATCCCAAAACCAATGAAATGTTACGAATATGTAAACCAACGCAAGGCTCTGATATTAATAAGGTTTATTTAATTTTACTTTTATCACCAAGCAGGTAAGCCTTTGTAAATACGAGATAAATCTATATCTCTCAGCTTGTTTCAAGAATAATGCAATGTGGGAATTTGAAATGATTGATCACGAGAATAATAGCAAAATTCTTATTAGCTATTATTAAATGGTTCCTAATAATTCTATATAAGCTTCAATATAATTAACGTTCTAAATGGGGAAGATGAGCATTATGAATAGACAAAAAAAGCCCACTCAATCTATGAGTGGGCTTAAGTAAATAACATTAATAAATAGAGCGTGGGATCTTACTTCGTAAATATTTCATTTGTATTTACATCAAGATAAATTTTGTTTTCAAGGGACAACCCACCACAATAAATAAAATAGACATCTCTGTGACTGTACTTAACAGATTTCACCCATCCGCCTAATTCTTCAAAATCACTTGGGGCACACTCCCCCTCAGAGATCAGTTTAGCCACCGAATTACGGAATTTTTCTTGATGGATCTTGAGGTCATCAGACTTAACCAAATAGGAATCCAATATCTCTTTGCTTTCTTTTTCCGAAATAATGACTTCATCATTCGATAAGCCTGACATAGAGACCCATTCCGCCGTCTGTGGGCCGCCTTCTTTAAGGACTATATAGTCTGAGATACGTGCCCATTCGCCTTGTTTCTCGAGTACCACCACCTTTTCCCCTTTATAGAGGTAATCTGTTATCAAGCCATCAATTTCAGGTTGCTCGACCACTTCAAGCTTTCTCTCCAAAACGTAAAATTCCGTCTGCTCGGGTTCAGGCTGAAGATCCATGATGGGTACAAGCTCAGATTCAGATTGCTCGGTAGCTTCTAACGCCGGCTCTTCCGTTTTCCCTTGTGGGATTGGGTCTTTATTCATGACCAAGAAGTAGTATGCCGCTCCTCCCCCTCCGCCCAATATCAACAACACAAGTAAAGCGATCAGCGCTTTTTTCATCAAATCCACCAGCTCTTCCGTTATAGGTATGTCTCAAGTGTACATCAACTCATGCTGCTGCTCATCTATACTCTCAATAGAGCGCACGGTAAGTAGAGGAAAGTCATGAGTTTTTGGGGGAAGATTATCATTGTAAGCGTAACTTTGAGTGCCAAGGTCGCTCTAGCGAATCATTGTGACCGTGAAAACTGGCAAACACTGTTGGATCGTCAGCTCTCTTTTGAAGGTCGCTATAATCAGTACACCAAAGAGTTCAACCAAGTTCTTTCAACCTATGAGTCACAGACATTGTTATCTAAACACTTTAATGAAAAGCAGATCATTGAGCTTTGGGCAAAGTACGAAGAAAGGTTTAATGTGCAGCTCAATAGTCATATGAATACCGCGTATGACGTCTCCGAGGTTTTGCTACAACAGGCGTATTTTGTGTCTAGTGAACTTGAAGGCGCTGACTCTCTAGCGTATTCATGGCAAGCCGTCGCCAAACACTGCACCAAAGCAAAACTCCCGCGCCAGGCAGAAAGCGCACAGGTGCACGTCCAAAGCTCACAATCACTCTCCCGAGATCTCCATACACTCAGTGAAAAATTCCGTCAGCTGTCTTCAAAATACCGCAGAGAAGCGACGATGATTGATGAAGCGCGCCACATAAACCAACCAGCAAACGATGCATCAAACTGAAATCACCATTAGATTCTCTCACTCGTTCGACTGGACTTTTCCGATAAATATGCTCAATCCCATTCATAATATTCTAAGAACTCGTTAATCAAAGCTTTATCAATAGGTTGTAAAAGTAATGTGCTATCTATCAACAATGAAGTTCAATTTCCGACCAATGCAAGCGAGTATGTGAGATATTCATCACAAAATAGATTTACAAACGCCAGAAAATTGTTATCATGAATCTTCATATAACTTAATAACAAGAAACATTTTGGCTAGGTAATATGCAAAAGACTATGGCTTTCAACTGCTTGAGTAACACGGAATGGACTGCAGAGATAAGAGGTAAACTTTTATCTGTAGCTAAACACATGGAAGAGTTCGGTTCAGTAAGTGAGCTAGAGCTATGTAAGATATTTGGAGAGACAATTTGGAATGACGGCGTGGATTATCATTCACATGCTTTTTCATTCAGAATTAATGCACAAACTGGGGATTGTTCAATCTCTAACTTTAAGTATCACTAAGTTTTGCACCTATCATATACGGAGTACCTTTCACGAGGTGCTCCGTTTTTTATTGCCTGAAGCCTGACACTTAATGGATGATTTTTGATATTGACCGCTCTTCTACTTCAGGAGTAAACCATTTCGTTTTCAGCTCATTCTGCCTTCGTGTTACTGCTCAGAGTTTGGCTTAATCGGTATAAATTGGCAGTGGTGCATTGCCTTTTACTTGTCTTATCGCAAGGTGGGTATGAATATCTTTGACGTTAGAGAGCCTTTGAAGTTTTCTTGTAAATGCCTCGTAGGCCATCAAGTTCGGGCTAACCACTTCTAGCAAATAGTCATAAGCCCCAGATACAACGTGGCAACTGATCACCTCTTCCATCTCTACAACAGCCGCCTCAAACTTATCTATCGACACTTCTTGGTGGTTGTTTAGGCTCACCTCAACAAACACACTCATTGCGATGCCGACTTGTTCTCGTGACAAGCTCACACGATAACCGTCAATAATGCCCTTTTCTTCTAGCCTTTTGACTCGTCTTGCACAAGGCGAAGGTGATAAACCCACTTCATCAGCAAGTTCAGCCGTGGTTAACCTGCCATCTTTTTGTAGCAGTTCGAGAAGATGCCTATCAATTCTATCCATAGTAAATGCCAAACATTAGTTAAATCCGTTAATTATTTGGTGAATATTAGCAGAAATCATCAACGATAGTTCAAGTTTAGCCAAAACTTGCCAACCTGTGGCACACCAACTGTTCCATAATGAGTCATCACCCACTCTCCTTCTATATTATGAATCTTGGCTACTTATCTATTACTGTCACCCTACTCATTTGGGCGAGCTTTTTTCTTTCTCTTAAAGGCGGCGCAAATTCAGATTTAACACCTGCAGATATCGCCCTCACAAGATTTCTCATACCGGCTTTGGTGTTATTGCCTTTGATGTGGAAAGCACGCAGCGCGATTGCCGTCGTCCCTAAACGGTATCTAACGGGTATGTTCGTAGGTAGCGGATTACCTTATCTGCTTGTTGCCGGAACGGCCATGCAGTTTGTTCCGGTATCTCATGGCAGTGCTCTTGTTCCGGGCACGCTTCCTCTGTTCGTTACAGGAATTGCGGTACTCTTTTTTAAGCAGCCACTCAGCCGACATCGTGTTGTTGGTTTAGGTTTGGTTTTGCTCGGCATACTGTTGTTTTTAGGGAGTAGCTTAAGCAGCTTCAACTTCGAATACACCAAAGGTCATTTGTTGTTTTTATGCGGAAGCTTAATGTGGGCGATGTTCACCATCTCAGCCCGTGTCGCTAATCTTAATGCGTTAGTCAGTGCCGGTTTTATTTCTCTCTGTTCTACTTTGCTTTTACTCGTCCTAATCCTGACTGGAACCCTCCCAAGCCACCTAATGGACACACCAATCGCTAATTGGCCCTTCACGGAGCTTGCCGTTCATTCAACAGTGCAAGGCGTTGGGGCGGGTTTAATCGCTGCGTTCACTTACCTTTATGCGGTTAATACCTTAGGGGCTGAACGCTCTGCCGCTTTTGGCAGTGCAACACCCGCAGTGGCGACCTTGTTGGCGATCCCACTATTCAACGAGATTCCTGATGCGATGACTTGGCTCGCCCTTGGTTCTATTTGCATCGGCAGTTTGGTCGCGAGCAACATATTCATGAGAAACGACCAGTCGATGCAGTACCAACCGCCAAGCCATAGCAAAGCCTGATACTGCGTTCAAACCTAAATACAGTTTCCCTAAGCATCGATTTTAGGGCTTGTAGTACACAGATAAGCCTGCCAACGCAGGCTTATCTAAAATCTGCTTTTTCTAAACTCGCTTCTCCATTAAACTGTCCGACCTTTTTGCAGATCCAAGAGAACACCATGCAACGCGACTACACCTTAAATTGCTTAATCACCATGCCTCGCCATGAACTAGAAGAATTTAGTTTAAGAATGATTCATCGCCTTGTACCTGAAGATGCAATGACGGAATTGTTTACGTTCGAGCAAGAAGAAGTCACCAGCGAAGAACGCATGCAATCAGCGAAATTTGACGCAATGCTTCGAATGACAGCTATCGCGCTTGGTGAAGTAAACCTAGCCTTCTCAGAGTCGGATAACTCGCAACAGAACATCGAGCGAATGACTCGCCTACTGCTTTGGCACTTCTACTCAATTTCTTTCAACCTTGAAGAAGCAATCGCAATCGAAGTGCACTGTGAGAAAGTAGAAAAGATCTTAAAGAACGCACCTAAAGATGCGTTTGGCTGGGTTAAAGAATTAACTGAGCTACTTCACTTCTACGCGAAAGTGAACGAAGGCAACGAAGACAGTAAAGACGCTTAACGTTAGTTCTACGTAAGTATACATCGAGCTAAACGAAGGCAGACAGAGCTATACCGAAGGCAAATAAAAGCTTTGCTGAAAGGAGTTCTCTGCCTTTGTTGTTTCTAGCACGCTGTGATGTAACATCAGTATCGACTGCGCGATCTTGGTTCCTATTCCCAAAGAACCATTCGGCGCTTCCAGTTCAACCTCATTATGAATCACCACCTTCACCCGTTTGGAATCCGCTTCAAAACCAACATCTAACGACACCACAGTGCCACTTGGGCTATGCCTCAATGCATTATCTAACAGATTCAAAATCAACCTCTCAAGCAGATCACTGTCACCCACAGCCTTGATTCCAATAGGCATATTAATGTTCAACTCAACATTTTTATGGCGATATTTGCTTTGTATCGTTTCTAAGCATTCGCTCATCAGCCCATTGAAATCGATTGAAGCGTATTGATGTGTGGGTACCGGGTTATCTTTCTTGGCGCTATCTAACAGCGAATGGAGCTGTTCAGATAACTTGTTGCCATTGCGATATGCCACATCTATGAGTGGATCCGAATGTGGGTTTTGAATCCTCCACGTTTCTAGATACCCCAATACACTCGACAATGGCGTTTTCAAATCATGACTGAGCTGTAATAAGCTTTGTCTTCGATGTGACGACTGATATTCAAGTTGCAAAAATTGCTGTTGAATGTGCTTCGCCATCAACTGATACGAGCGTGCAATCGGCACCAATTCTGGTACTTGATGAATGAAGTTCGGGTCCAATCGAAAATCTTGCTCTGCTTGTTGTTGCAGCTTGTTTGTAACTTCTTCGATAGGGTTTAAGAGGCTGCGCTTCACGAGCAGGTAAGCCCCAATCGCAAAACCTAAGATAGAGATCAGCATAAGTCCTGCTAGCGCCATATAAGGTGTGTCGACTTGCGAATTAGCAATCACGGTATGGCGATTACTGCCAATCAACACATACAGATACCCAACTGTTGAACCCAACTCTTCAATCGCAGCAACGGAAAACACCTTACGAGAATCAGGATTGATAGGGTCTTCGCCAAGAATCGGATAAGGCTCGTCATTTAAAAATTGTCTAATGGGTGCTAAGTCTATCTGGCTTGCCAACACAGTGCCTTCTGGCGCAGCGTGCGTCGTGATATTTCCTTGGCTGTCGAGAAAATAAATGTCGAAATCGGGACCAATCAACATCAAGGTATGAAATATGGATTTAAGGGCTTTGGGGTTGTAGTCAGTCCCTATCATCAGAGGGTTATCATCGCGCATATGAACCGCGAGCTCTTTGTGTAAGCTCTGCTTAGTTCTTTGTTCTATGGTCTCTTTTTGCCAATTATAGGTATAAGCAATCACCACACTCACGAGCAGAAACCACAAACTGGTGAACAACACTAAACGCGATTTGAAACTCATGTTCTCTCCTCGATGGCTCTTAGGTCTTACTGGCCTTTTAGTAAACTTCGGACGCGACACATAGGCCTAAGCTTTCGACTCAAACTTATAACCAACACCCCAAACGGTTTTAATGAAATCATCATCACTATTCGGCATCGCAAGCTTGGTTCTTAGACGGTTGACTGTGCTACACACGGTATGGTGATAGCCAGAGTGATGAGTATTCCAAACATGATCGAGCAGCTCGTCTTTGCTATACACACGCCCCGGGCGGGTTGCTAAGAAATGAAGTAAGGTAAACTCGGTAGCTGTCAGCGGTACGTCTTGGTTATTGAGTGACACCTGATGGCGTTCAGGTTGAATAGTGAGCACACCAAAATTCATAATCGATTCTGCTGTCACAACCTCTTGAGTCGCTGATTCGACATGGCTTAAACGGCGAAGCACGTTCCTCACTCTTGCTTGAAACTCGAGAACGCTGAAAGGTTTCGTTATGTAGTCATCAACACCGGCTTCTAAGCCTGACACCTTATCTAACTCAGCGTCTCTTGCGGTTAGCATGAGTACTGGCGTCCAATCCTCTTGCTGACGCAACATTCGACAGAAATCGAGTCCGTCACCGTCTGGTAAGCCACGATCCAGTACGATCAAATCGAAATGACCCTCTTTATAGAGCGCCTGAGCCTTTTCAATCACATTAGTTCTTATTACGTCATGGCCTTGGAACTTAAGATGCATCTGCACCAGTTCAGCTAGGTCATCATCATCTTCAACCAACAATATGTTTGCCATCAAATTTACCGCAGCACTATTCATGATCCCTGCTCTATTCGGAGTCTGCCTACCTTTCAATTGACCGGAACAGAGCAGGAATTCTTTCATCGTGCTTTCAGCCCTATTATTCAGTTCGAGTAATGGTGATTCTTGCTCCTGGGTTGAGAAAACGATGATTAGCACTTAAAGCAGACGTCGTAAGGCCGTCATCTTGGCTGATTACACCAGAGTGGAAACTCACTACATCGGTGTCGTCTCGTGTGGTATTAAAACCCTCACCACCGCCCGCAGGTCCCGGAATCGTTGCAGCAAGCTCGTCGTTCAATTCCGTTCCTGAATCCCAAACATTCATGTTCATCACAAAGGTATCACCCACCGCTAATGACTTGAGTGACAAACCGGATTCACCAACAAACGCATCATTGGTGTTCACCAACATGGAAGCAACTGAGATATACCCTTCTTGATTTGGGTCAACACGAATAGACACCGTGTCTTGCTCACCTGAAAGAATCAGCCCATTGCCTGAGATGCCTTGATAAACATTGACGTCACTGTCACTGAGCGCAAGCAATTGTGCATTACTGCCTCCTTCCGCCAAGTATTCCAGATCGACAGAGGCACTTTGCCCGACTTCAAACAGGTCAAAATTCGTATTGTGAGTCAATACCGCGAGGGGCGACATAGGTTGATTGGGGGTGAGGTTAGTCACACTCACATCATAGCGATAGTAATCGTCGTCATCGTCCGGACAACCTGCTAACACAGCTACTGATGCAGCGATAAATAGAATTCTAGCTTTCATACATCCCCCTTACTTCACAACAATGGTGATAGTTGCAACAGGGTTTAACCATCGATGGCTACTGCTATCGAGGTCACTGATGCCGCCCGCCGCATCACCATCACCAATGTTACCTGGATGAATATGAACCTTAGCGTTTGATACTGCCGTTTCTACACCTGTGCCACCAGCGCCAAAGGTAATGAATGGAGGGTTCGGCATACTGCCCGCCAGCTCATCATTGGCTTCTGTGCCTGCGTCATAACCATTTAGAGTCGCTTTGTAGGTGCCCGCTTGAGTTGGGATCTTCCAGCTATCTAGACCAACAAAGCCGTCGTTTGTCGGCAGCAACATTGCACCCAATGATAGGTACTCTAAATCACCAGTACTGATATCAAACGTAGTTGCGACGCCTGGATTGAGGATGCCGGCCGCTGGGTTCTCAACCACCACGCCTCCCGCGTTGGCAATGACACCAGATAAACCTGAAATATCGCCACCTTCGGCCATGGACTCTAGTTCCGAAGAAGCCGTTTCACCCGTTCTAAACATGAACAAGCTTGAGTCATGAGCCGCCGCTAAGATAGGCGTAAAGTAGATCCCTTTCGTTGCATGACAGTGACTTCAAGCTCAGAAGCCTGAACTTGAGCCGCTCCGAAGGCCAACATAGCCGAGCTGATCACTAAGCTGATTTGAGTACGTTTATTCATTTTGATTCCATCCTTTATCGAGTCCTATCGTTGCCAACAAAACGAATAACAGCGATATACCGTTACCTTTGCCAGAACGAACTGTGGTGTTGTTGACTCTAAGAATGACGATCAAATCTATCAGCAACTTCATTGAATTCTCATAAAACTCTCACAAGTTTATCCAAACTTATTACTGCAAATAAAAATAGCGATAAAGTACTAATATTTAATCGAAAGATATCAATTTATCATTTACGTCAGAAGGGATAGAAAAGAAGATAAAGAATAGAAATGGAACGAATAAAACGCAAAAAGGCCGAATCGATTTAACGATTCGGCCTTTATTCTAGCGTACTGTTGTTACTCTTTCCTAAGCCGTATTTGGCCTTTCAATCGAGCTAACAACACAACATCAAATTAGAACGCGTAGTTTGCGTCAATCAGTTCGCTAACTTCCACTTTGCTTACTTCAGCACGAGCTTCAAGCCATTGAGCAACTTGCAGTTGTTCTGCTTCTGTTACTGAACGGTAGCGCTCAATTGAGCATAAGAAACCTTCAAACAGCTCAAGGCCGCCGCCACCAAAGCACAGACCGATGCTGTCGATGAAATCAATGAACTCATCAATGAACACATCGTATTGATCAAAATCAGTAATCGATGTCTTGCAGCTTACTTCAAAACCCAGAATCGCGAATTCACCTAGGTATAGCTTTTTGCGTAGGCGACGATTTTTGTTTTCGATTTTATCTAATTTCATAACTGCCTCTCTTTTCGTTTGATAAAGCATTTATACACAGTTCCACATCAATCCCCAAGAGTTTTGTATTACACAAGGGTGTTAATGGCAAAAATCGTGCTACAGAAACAAAACCTTAATCAAATCTATAAAAATCTGTCACTTAACTGCTTCACGATTAGTCACACATTGACCCAACTTATTAACCAATTAGTTAGTAGGTGGGTAAGTCATGAATAACGAATAATAAAATCAGCCAATAGGAAGCAGTAAAGATGAGCAAGGAAACATTTGATAGCACTCGTTTTAATAAGAGCAAAAACAAACCCTTCGAAGAAGTTTTAGATGCGAACCTTTCAAGAAGAAATGTTCTCAAAGGCGGTTTAGGCATCAGTGCAATGACGGCGTTTGGTGCTTTTGGTTTAGCAGGCCACAGCACAGCGCACGCGGCGACAGCATCATCTAGCGCACCGCAAAAAAGCACTGCTACACTTGCATTCGAATCGGTTAAAGGCTCACTGACAGACAGTGTCGTTGTGCCAAAAGGCTATACAGCACAAGTATTGGTTCCTTGGGGTACTCCACTTAACAAGCAAGGCAATGCTTGGTTAAAAGATGGAACCAACAACGCACAAGATCAAGCAAACTCACTGGGCATGCACCACGACGGCATGCACTTCTTCCCGCTTAATGGCAACAGCAACGACGGTTTGTTGGTGATTAATCACGAATACATCGACCAAAAAGCACTGCACGCTAATGGTCCTACATACGATGAAGGCAACCGCCCTAGCCTTGATGAAGTACGTAAAGAGATCAACGCACACGGCGTGAGTGTGGTTCGTGTAAAACTTGAAGGCAACCAATGGGTGATGGTCGATAACGATCCTCTGAACCGCCGCTACACAGGCGCGACCGTAATGGATCTGTCTGGTCCTGTTGCACACAGTGAATTTACCAAAACCAAGTTCTCACAAGACGGCAGCCAAGCTCGTGGCACGTTGAACAACTGTGGTAATGGCTACACACCATGGGGCACTTACCTAACGTGTGAAGAAAACTGGCCGGGTTATTTCGTTAACAAAGGCGAGACAACACCAGCGCAAGAACGTATTGGTATCGCTACCGACAAAACACGTTACGGTTGGGACACGCTTTCTGGTGACAAACAAGAACGCCTAGACGAATTTGCTCGCTTTGACGTAACACCAACAGGTGAGTCAGCAATGGACGATTACCGTAACGAAGCACACGGTCACGGCTACATTGTTGAAATCGACCCATACACAGCAAACTCTCGCGCTAAGAAACGTTCTGCACTGGGTTGTTTCCGTCACGAAGGCTGTACGTTTGGTAAGTTGACCGAAGACGAGCCGATCGTATTCTACTCTGGTCACGATTCTCGTTTTGAATACCTATACAAATTCGTTTCTGAAGAGAAATGGGACCCGCGTGACGCAGAGCCTAGCAATCGCCTAAGTGCAGGTGATAAGTACATGGATAAAGGCACACTGTATGTGGCTAAGTTCAACGATGATGGTTCAGGTACTTGGCTACCACTAACGTTGGGCAGCAAGACTACAAACGGCGGTAAGCTAGGTGATTCATTTGACTCTCAAGCAGCGCTTATCATCAATACAGCAGGCGCTGCCGACCTTGTTGGTGCAACGCCAATGGATCGCCCTGAATGGTGCTCTGTTGACCCAATGACGGGTACGGCTTACCTAACGCTGACTAATAACAACAAGCGTAAAGAAGCGAACTCTGCAAACCCTCGCGTAGACAACAAGTTCGGTCATGTTATCCGTTGGGATGAAGGCAAAACGGCAGGCGAGTTCGATTGGGATATCTTCGTATTTGGTTCACCAGCAGTGGAAGACAAGTCTATTAACCGCTCTGGTCTAACAGACATGAACCAGTTCGCGAGTCCTGACGGCTTAGCGTTTGATGCTCGTGGTATTTTATGGATTCAGACAGATAATGGCGCAGACGAAGTCACTGGCTACACCAATGACCAAATGCTGGCAGTGGTTCCATCTCAATTAACGGATGACCAAGGCAACAGCGCGGTAATTGATGCAAACAATCAAGCGCAGCTAAAGCGTTTCTTTGTGGGACCAAACGGATGTGAAGTAACAGGCTTTACCATCAGCCCAGATTTCAAGTCACTGTTTGTGAACATTCAACACCCGGCAAACTGGCCATCGTCTGAAGATGCAACCGCACAAACTCAAGGCAAAGTCCGCCCAAGAGCATCTACGGTTGTGATTCGTCGAGAAGACGGCGGTGAAATCGCGGTTTAAATATACAACGCAGGCTAAGATCAGAAACATTTCTGTTATCTAGTCTCTGTTCGCTAGCTAAGTAAAATCAAAAAGAGCGATAAGGCCAAATGCCCTATCGCTCTTTTTATATTCTATGCATTCTTCGGTTTAAGTAAGAATCCGAATTTTCAAAACTCACCGTAATCCTAAGTCGTCATCATCCCACGTACGCGTCACCCTCGAGAAGGAGGAACGACTGAGTCGGGGATCTCTGCTCGTTGTAGGCTAACCAGAATTAGCTCACGAACAACCAAACACCAACGCCCATCATCAACGTACCTGCAATGCGGTTCATCAACTTAACATTGTCGGCTTTGCCCAGCATATGCTTTAAGCTCTTTCCGCCTGTCGCGTATAAGGTCATGCAAACAAACTCAGAAACCAGAATGATTGACACGAGAATGAACAACTGCGGTGCTAAGTCTTTATTGCTGTTAATAAAAGGAGGCAGCAAAGAAATCATAAACGCCCAGCCTTTTGGGTTCGCAATTGCAGTGACAAAACCTTGAACCACCAAGTCCCAATCATTGCTGACTTTTGTTGTTTGGTTGTCAGTACTGATCGCCAGTTTGCCTCTCGAACGCCACATCTGAACGCCTAAATAAAACAGGTAACCCGCACCAACAAATTTAAAGCCCGTAAATAGCCATGGGTAATTCAACATGATCGAAGCGATACCCAATACCGCGGCAATAGAAACCACAGCGACACCAGCCAGTTCACCGATCATCATCCATAATGTACGCTTGTATCCAACACTCATTCCAAGTGTCAACGCCAAAGTCATACACATACCGGGCGTGATTGACACGAAGAAAAACGTGGGAATAAAAGCCCAAAGTAGTGCGCTATCCATATTATTACCTTATCGACTTGTTTTTATTTATTAGTTCTTGTCTCTTGATCGGGCTTGAAATGAAGCGAGGTTGAAACGAAGCAGTAATGACAATAAACAATATTGCGATCAATACAAACAAAAAGAGCCACATAACAGTGGCTCTTTTCAATCACCAACCGTAATTACTTACGACGGTTTTTAATTCGCTTCATCATAGTCAAACGACGTTCAGCGCTTGCTTGATCTTGTGGCTCTTCGTTCGCGTTGTTCTTACGACCCTGACGGTTTTTGTAAGCCGATTTAGTGTTCAGCTTCTCGATGTAAGCATCACGTTTCTTCGGTTCATAACCCGGTTGTTCAACACGACGAATGCGCTGTTGAATCAGTTTTTCAACTTGAACGACAGTCAGCTCTTCTTCGCGGTTAACGAAAGAGACAGCGTGACCTTGCTTACCTGCACGACCTGTACGGCCAATACGGTGAACATAGTCTTCCGCTAGGAAAGGCATGTCGTAGTTAATTACGTGTGGTAAGTCTTCGATATCAAGACCACGAGCCGCAACGTCGGTTGCTACCATTACACGCGCTTTACCTTCTTTAAAATCGTCTAGAGCACGACGACGAGCACTTTGCGCTTTATCACCGTGACACAATACTGCTTTAATGCCGTCTAGCTTGAGCTCTTTAACTACATCGTTCGCTGTTTCTTTGTAGTTAACAAAAACAAGCACTTGGCGCCAGTTTTTACGACCAATCAGCTCAGAAAGCAGTTCTGTTTTACGCTCTTGATCCACTGGGTAAACCACGTGGCCGACAGTAGCAGCCGTTGAGTTTTCGCGCTCAACACTAATACGTTTTGGTTTACGCAGAATATCAACAGACAGTTGGTTTAACTGAGTAGAAGTCGTTGCAGAGAACATCATGATTTGCGGTGATGTTTCTACATCCAACATGATCTTACGAACGGCATTGATAAAGCCCATATCAAGGATACGGTCAGCTTCATCAAATACTAGAAATTCTAGGTTAGCAATAGACACGTTACCCGCTTCTAAGTGCTCTTCTAAACGGCCAGGTGTTGCAACCAAAATATCCACACCCAGTTCTAGTTGACGAACTTGTGAAGACATCTTGTTACCACCGTAAACCGCAGAAACACTTAGATCCGTGTATTTAACGTAGTCTTTAATGTTTTGAGCGATCTGCGCAGCAAGCTCTCGAGTTGGAGCAAGAATAAGGCCGCGAGCCGTTCCTCTAGACGCCTTTTTACCGCTGTTCAAAAGGTGTTGGATAACAGGCAATGAAAATGCCGCTGTTTTACCCGTACCGGTTTGAGCAGTAGCAAAAATATCATGGCCTTTACGAGCCATTGGAATCGCTTTTTGTTGAATTGGAGTGAGTTTTTCATAACCACACTCAGTCAACGCTTTGACTAATTCAGGAGCAAAACCTTGAGAGGAAAATGACATTGTTACGGGTTCCTTAAGCAGACAGCCTACATTCTTATTTCAGCCGAGCACTATAAAGTAATTAGAGTGATTTATCTCACATTTATCGTGATATAACGCAAACTTTCTCATTTAATCTGGTGTTTACCCCGCCTTCAACGAGGTAAACACCAAGATCCTTGGTTCAAACAGCAAAAACAGGGCTATTTGATGCCACACAGCTTGAGTAGAATCTGCTCGAGATCGCCCCATGGCATGAGCTGCGAGTCGATCACTTCCAGTCGAGATTCAAAGCCATCAAGCGTAATTTCGTTCACAGACACGACTTGATTCGCCACATTGAATGCGTAGCAACCTTGGTCGGTGTTCACGACAGCTTTTACACGCTCGGCCGTTAGATCTGACAACATAGAGAATAGCGCATCGAAGTCGAACTTATGCTCTGCGCCAAACAACCAACCACAACTGAAATAGCCCTGTCCTTTATTCTCTTTACGGATGAAAGCTTCACCAGGAGGAAGTTGGAATTGAGGCTCTTGTTCAGCGTGATCGTGATGATGCGCTTCAATATGAGATGAAGCACTGCCGTATACTCTTTCAATGTCTAACACTTCCAATGGCACTTCACCATCGTGAATTAGCTTATGGAAGACTTTTGCTGGCGTTTGATCCGTCACCCAATCATTGAACACATCGATGTCTTCAGAATGAACAAGGTCAACCTTAGTACCAAGAATCACATCTGCACTATTTAGTTGATCATTAAAATTCTGATTCGAGGTGTACTTTTCATTAGACAGATTTCGTGGGTCAACCAAACCAAGCGTCGCTTTTAAATCGACATATGGTGTGTACTGATCGGAAGTCAGTGTCGCTATAACCTGTTTAGGGTGACCAAGCCCTGTCGGCTCAATCAATAAACGGTCTGGCTTTTGGCGAAGTAAGGCATTAATACCCACTGACATAGGCACGCCCGCAGTACAGCACATGCATCCACCCGGCACTTCTTTAATCAAAGCGCCTTGATCTGTCATCAATGCACCGTCAATGCCGATTTCCCCGAATTCATTAACCAGAACAGCCCAGTTTTCATTCTCAGGTTTATTTTTTAGCAGGTTCAAGATGGCTGTCGTTTTACCAACACCCAAGAAACCCGTAATGATGTTTGTAGGAACTTTTTTAGTCATATCAGTTCTCCTTTTTAAGGGAGTATATACTCAATCACCAAAAAGTTGACCCCAATCGATTGTTTACACTGAGATTCGTTAATAGAGGTTGGCGCGAAAATAATCAGAAGAGATAAAGCAGTAGAAGCGGAATGAGGAAATGGGATGCTCCAGACGAACTAAAGGCGTACTTACTCAGTACGCCTCACCCTCGTTACTCAATCGTGAGTTCGCGAATCAGGAAGCCTTAAATATCGACCTGAACATTTAACGAGGAACTAAAACTTTGTTTCTGAATCCATCCAAATTGTGTGTAAAACCTCACTTCTCCTTGCGGTTCGTTATGTTGCTTTACGATTTAACTATGGTTCATTTTTGGGGATATTCAAGCCGCCGCCAGAGAATCGATCAAAATTGTGACGGTGATTCCACTATTGACCATAGATTCCATTTATGTAACACGTACATTCCATAAATGAAATTCAACTTTTCATCTTTGTTGCTATAGGATATGCGGAGGAAGCGTATAATTTAATGCAACCCCGCCTTAACTCATTCAGGAAACTTATTTCTATGACCACAAGAGAGAAAATTAAGCAGTCCTTATTAGCAAAAATGCCAAGGGATGCTATTAATCAATTTCTCTCAAGAGATAAGACCCCAGCTTCAGTTCTCTTCCTTTCTTGTATTGTGGGTGTACTTGCAGGTGTAGTGGGTACCTATTTCGAAGTTGCGGTTCATTTCATCACAGAAACCCGTACCGATTGGCTAAAAGATGAAATCGGTAGCCATCTACCACTGTGGCTTGCCGCTTTCCTTATTAGTGCTGCATTCGCCTTTATTGGCTATTTTCTCGTTCACCGTTTTGCTCCAGAAGCTGCCGGTTCAGGTATCCCTGAAATCGAAGGGGCAATGGACGGCATGCGCCCTGTTCGATGGTGGAGAGTATTACCCGTAAAATTCTTTGGCGGCATGGGCGCGTTAGGCTCTGGTATGGTTTTAGGCCGCGAAGGGCCAACCGTTCAAATGGGCGGCAGTATCGGTCGTATGGTCACAGATATCTTTCGAGTCAAAGATGATGACACTCGCCATTCACTGTTGGCTTCAGGTGCCGCTGGTGGCTTAGCCGCCGCATTCAATGCACCGCTAGCTGGCATCATGTTTGTGGTTGAGGAGATGAGACCACAGTTTCGCTACTCACTCATATCAATCAAAGCCGTCATCATCTCAGCAGTTTCGGCCAACATTGTATTTCGCTATATCAATGGTCAATCAGCCGTTATTACAATACCTCAGTACCAGCCACCTGAACTCGACGCACTTTGGTTGTTCTTGCTGTTAGGTGTGTTGTTCGGTCTGTTCGGTGTAATTTTCAATAAGCTGATCACGCTTTCCCAAGACCTGTTTGTGGCGATACACAAGAATGACCGTAAACGCTACTTGATGACAGGTACCCTACTTGGTGGTTGCTTTGGCTTGTTGCTGCTCTATATACCTGAATTAACTGGTGGTGGTATTGGTATCATCCCGAACATCACGAATGGCAGCTACAGCGCCAATGTGTTGTTGCTGATTTTCTTAGGCCGAGTCCTCACAACCCTGCTTTGTTTCGGCTCTGGTGCGCCAGGCGGTATCTTTGCACCAATGCTTGCGCTAGGAACACTCTTTGGTTATGCGTTCGGGCTTATCGCAGCGGCATTCTTCCCTGAACTGAATATTGAACCGGGTATGTTTGCCATTGCTGGCATGGGAGCCTTATTTGCTGCCACTGTTCGAGCGCCTATCACTGGCATACTGTTGGTTATTGAAATGACCAATAACTACTACCTGATCCTGCCGTTGATCATCACCTGCTTAGGTGCGGTAATCATTGCTCAAATGTTGGGTGGGCAGCCAATTTACAGTCAACTGCTTAATCGTACGCTGAAAAACGAAAAACTAAGACAACAAGATCTCCCTCAACAAGAGAAAGTATGTTAATTACAAATGACTCATGAAACAAAAGCACACATTCAACGTGCTTAATCTCCCGATTCCGTATCAAAATCAAAAAAGCAAACGTTAAACTTGGTATCATCCACTCAAAATTAGTTGAGTGCCCTCAAAATCTATTGATGAAAGGCCTACACACTCTAACTAAAGCAAATATTCTAAAAGTCTTTAATTAACTAAGTCGGAGTAAGTCGTTGAACTGGAGAAGATTAACCCAAGTAAAAAATGTGCCGCCATCTCAGGCGTCTTTAGCACTTGGCGTTATTGGGTTAGGACAAGCTTGGGCGTTATATATCCCGGGCATTGGTGAGATAATTCGTCCCTACCTCGCTGCATTCGGCGCGCTATTATTGCTGCCTGTTTTACTGCGCTATTTAACGAGCTTTAATACCTTCCTTAATGACATTCGCCACCCGTTAAGTGGAAGCTTGATGGCACCAATGAGCATGGCTTTACTGATTCTGTGCGACTATTTAGCCGAGATATCGCCAGCTATCGCCTACCCAGTTTGGTTCTGCGCGCTATTGCTGCACTTTACCATGATGGTGTTGTTCTTTAGTTTTCAGATCATCAACTTCAAAATGTCGAACATTGTACCGAGTTGGTTTCTGTATCCGGTCGGTTTGATCAGCAGTTCCTTAGCTGGCACACAGTTCGGGCACACCGTATTTTCAGAAACACTTGCGGTCACTTGTATTGGTATCTATTTCCTTATGTTGCCAGTGGTGTTATACCGCTTGGTGTTCGAAGGCAATCTTCCTCGCCGAGCAAGACCAACACTCGCTATCATGGCAGCTCCGGTTAACTTGTCTTTAGCCGCTTACTTGGTTAACTTCGACAACCCAGACCCGATTCTAACAGGTGCATTGGCGGGCATTGCCATCACCATGACTTTGTTGATTTACTTGTGTTACATCCGCCTAATGCGTTTGAAGTTCCAACCTTCGATTGCTGCCGTCACCTTCCCATCTGTGATCAGCGCTATTGCCATGCATCGTCTAACCACATTTTTCGGCGCGGAATACCCACAATGGTATTGGCTACACAAGTTTGGTTTCTTTGAGCTAACCATCGCCACCATTCTAGTGATTTGGGTTGCCGGTGGTTACGTAAAAATGTACTGGCCTGAGTTTTTCGATTCCGACTACATGTCCAAGAAGATGAAACGTTCTTAGATAGAAGCGAAAAGATCTTAGCTGAACCATCGTGTTCTGCAGTAGTCGATGATGTCAGACAAAACCAACCAAACCCAATAAGGCCTCACACTGTGAGGCCTTTGAATAGGCAAGGTATTAATAGTTCAGGCGAGTGTTACTAGAAATGCCGAGACCTATTAGAAGTTAGCGTGAGGGCCGAATACTTCGTAGTGAACGCGTGAACGGTCAACTTTCATTGCATCTAGCTGCTCTACGATGTTCTTCATGAAACCAACAGGACCACAGATGTAGAAATCGCTCTCTTCAAAGCCTTTAGTATCAGAGATAGACGCTAGATCCATTTGACCTTGATGCGTGTTTTCACATGCAGATTCATCTTTGTTCATGTACCACGTTTTCGCTTCCCAACCTTTGTCGGCAACAATGTCTTTAACACGAGTCGTGAAAGAGTGTTGGCCTACGTTCTCACAAGCGTGAAGGTAAAGTACTGGCTCGTTTTTATCTTCCGTGTTTAGGAACTCAAGCATAGACTGCATTGGCGTTACACCAACACCTGCAGAGATAAGTGTTACTGGCTTGCTGCGCTCTTGATACATGAAGTCACCCGCTGGTGCGTATAGGCTAACCTCATCACCAACAGCAACCGTATCGTGTAGGTGGTTAGATACAACGCCTTGTGTCTCTTGGCCTTGTCCTTCACGTTTAACAGAAATACGGTATTGCTTGCCGTTTGGCTTATCAGACAGTGAGTATTGACGAATCTCGCTGTATTGAGAGCCTTCTGGTTTCACTTCGATACCGATGTATTGACCTGGTGTGTAATCCAGAACTTCACCGCCGTCTTTTGGCTGAAGGATAAAGCTTGTTACTAGCGCTGACTCTTCGATTTTGTCTGCAATCACAAACGCACGCGCTGCTTCCCAACCACCAACAGCTTGCTTACGCTGTAGGTAAAGTTCAGCTTCACGATCGATGAATACTTGCGCCAAGAATAGGTAAGCGGCTGTCCATGCTTCTTCCACTTCTGGAGTAAAGGCGTCAGCAGCTAGTTCACGTAATGTCTCAATCAGGTGCAAACCAACAATTTGGTAGTGCTCTGGTTGAATGTTAAAGCTTGTGTGTTTCTGAGCAATACGTTCAACGGCAGTTGTTAACGCTGCTAGATTTTCAATGTTCTTTGCATATGCCGCGATAGCTTCAAACAGTGCTACGCCTTGGCGACCTGTTCTTTGGTGAGTCATATTGAAGATATCTTTCAACTCAGGGTTATGCGTGAACATACGTTGATAAAAATGCTGAGTTAAAGCTGGGCCTGCGCTCTCAAGTAGAGGAATAGTAGATTTGATGATTTCGATATGTGCATTGTTAAGCATGAATTTACTCCGAACACTGAGCCTTATGACCTATATGTCATTTTGACTACTAAAAATTAAGAATGACTTATCGATTTTCTGAAACCTTAGTTATTTTTAGAAACTGAGTTATTTTGACTCGTTTTCATTTCAAAAAATCGCGAAACCTGATTAATGCAACCTGATTGATTGAGATCAAGAATAGTCTGTTTAATCAGCGCTATAATTGGGCTTCTCTGTATCTTCTGCACAATCAGTGCCAACTTTATCAATCCCCGTCATTACTGGTTTTCTTCTCAAAACTCATCTTATAAAAATGTCAAAAAGACCTTTTTTTTAAGTCAATAAGACTCTATTATGTAGATAAACACACACAGTTAGAGTTTTTTATGCAAGATATCTCCGCATCTACCCTCATGGAAATGACCATTGGCCTCGCAAGTGGTGTCAACGATCAAGATCGTTTCAATCGCCTGATCGATGCCATTCGCAAAACCATAACGTGTGATTGTGTCGCGCTTTTAAGCCTTCAAGGCGACACGCTAGTACCTATCGCAATGCAAGGGCTCAGCCGAGATACGTTCGGTCGTCGCTTTATCATTTCAGAACACCCACGGTTTGAAGAGATCTGCGCGTCTCGCTCTCCTGTTCGTTTCGATGCTGACAGCTCCTTACCCGATCCTTTCGATGGTTTGCTTATTGACCATGATGGCGATTTACCAATGCATGCTTGTATGGGCTTGCCTTTGCTATTTGGCGATAAGCTCTTAGGTATTCTGACTCTAGACAGCTTGAAACCTGATGTCTTCGCGAATATTCCGGCGCGTAACCTTGAAGTACTGGCAGCTATTGCAGCCTCAACCATGCAGATGGCACTGACCTTCTCGCAACTTGAGCATCAAGCAAAACAGTCAAAGCAATTACTCGAAGAATTGAACGTAGAAGCGTGGGAACGTGACGGCGGTGAGTTGATTGGTAACAGTGACACCATGGTCGCGCTTAAGAACGACATCGCTGTTGTAGCTCCATCTGAGTTTAATATCTTGATTCATGGTGACACCGGGGTTGGTAAAGAGCTTGTGGCTCGCACCCTGCACCACCAATCTCAACGTAAACGTAACCCACTCGTCTACGTAAACTGTGCTGCAATTTCTGAAAACTTAGTAGAGAGTGAACTGTTTGGTCACGTTCGTGGCGCGTTCACTGGCGCAGACAAAAACCGCTTAGGTAAATTTGCTTTAGCCGATGGTGGCACACTGTTCCTTGATGAGATTGGTGAATTGCCTTTGGCCGCTCAAAGTAAGCTCCTACGTGCGCTGCAAAACAACGAAATCCAACCGGTTGGCCAAGACAACATTCAAACCATTGATGTGCGAGTATTGGCAGCGACAAACCGAGATCTAAAACAAGAAGTTGAAGACGGACGATTCAGAGCCGACTTGTATCACCGACTTAGTGTGTACCCTATCGCGGTACCTGCATTGAAAGAGCGTGGTGACGACATCAGCCTATTAGCGGGTTTCTTCCTAGAACAAGCGCGCCGTAAGCTTGGTATCAACCAAGTTAAGTTCCGCTCCGACGTTCTTTCTTTCCTAAACCGTTATGGTTGGCCGGGTAACGTGCGTGAACTTGAGCATGTGATCAGTCGTTCCGCATTGAAAGCGTTAGCGCGCAGCACCAATAAAAACCTGGTGACAATCACCAAGGAAGATTGTGGTCCTCTAGACCAAGATCAGCCAATTGCGACGACTCAGGTGAAAAACACACCATTATCGACACCAACGATCGACCTTTCTGCAGGGCTACGTGGTGCAACGGACGATTTTCAACGCAGTATCATTACTGAGGTGTTGGAAGATGCCAACTTTAACTGGGCACAAGCAGGGCGAGTTCTGAAAACAGACCGAGCAAATCTGACTCGACTGTCTAAGCGTTTAGGGCTAAATGTGGCTAAGTCTCATACGATCGAACGGACAAAATAGATATTTGCGGTTTGTTGCGAGCATCTGACAAAACTTGTGTATATAATGCTGCAAATTGTAACGCTAATTTTAAATATGTAGAGAGAGTTATGAAGTTTATCCGTTGGTTCTTAGGTCGTGTCATCTTGTTATTGAATTTTGTTTTCAGCCCACGTGGTGTGAAGCGTTCTCAAGAAGAACAAAGCAAAGTAAATGAGCAAGCAAAAACGCACACGTTATACCAATTCGAAGCGTGCCCATTTTGTGTGAAGGTGCGCCGCGCGATGAAACGTCAGTCGGTTCAATTTGAACTTCGTGATGCAAAAAACAACGAGCAACACCGTGCTGAGCTTGAAGCTGGCGGCGGTCGTGTGAAAGTGCCTTGTCTACGTATCGAAAAAGACGGTAAAACTGAGTGGATGTACGAATCTTCAGATATCGTGACTTACTTAGAAAAGCAGTTTGCATAAGCAATAAAGCAACAAAAGTCAGATACAAAAAATCCCTCGAATGTGAGTAATGCCGTTCACTTAAGA
>NZ_JBFROH010000020.1:0-706 GCF_041471425.1 Vibrio sp. 10N.261.52.C2
ACATTTCAGGACGGGACAACAAATATAAAAAAGGCTCCGAAAGGAGCCTTTTTTGTTTCTGAATATATTGAAGTCGTAAATAATACTTTGGTCGACTTAAATATTAATTCTATCGCTTAGCGTGTAATTGATTACTCACTAAGTAAACTAAATGTTTAGATAGCAAACTCTTCTAGAGATTTACCAGCATCTAGCTGTTCTTGGATAGCTGAAGGCGTACGGCCTTGACCTGTCCAAGTCTTCTCGTCGCCGTTTGCGTCTACGTATTTGTATTTCGCTGGGCGAGGAGCGCGTTTAGCTTTTGTTGTTTTAGATTTTGCTTCACCAGAAAGTGCAGCAATAAGATCGGCAACATCAATTCCGTCTTTTGCAATTTGTTCAGCAATAGCAGAAAGCTTAGCTTCTTGCTCTGCTTTAGCAGCACGCTCTTCAGCTTCAGACTCTTGACGCTCTTGTACAACAATAGTCAGCTTGTCTAGCGCTTCTTCAAGTTGCTCAAGAGTTAATTCACGTGAGAACGCACGAAGGCTGCGGATATTTAATAGAGTTTTTGTTAATTCAGACATGATATTTTCCATCAAGGTAAACTAAATAATCTTCCTAATAATAAACAGAGCCTAGGAATAAAACAAATAGTATTTCTTCTATTACATATTTAAATATAAAAGTGAGATGAATAGTTGAAAATTCAGAGCAGTATTTCTAT
>NZ_JBFROH010000020.1:1459-80160 GCF_041471425.1 Vibrio sp. 10N.261.52.C2
TATTTCTATTGAATTTATAATAATTATTAAGAATATCTTAAAAAATGATATGTGACAGGTGGAGTAGTCAACTTATGTAGACTATTCTTCTATTGATTAGTTCATTAACAAAAAGCTATTTTTCTCGGAATGATATGTTGCATTGTTGCTCTTGATGAGTACAATTGCGGCTACCTGATGCGAGGTGTTGGTTAATTTGTTGTTAAACTCTGGTTTACACGGTTAATAATGTTATCGCACGTAGAGGTGCAATTATAAAAAGTAACTTCCGTTGGGGTGATGCTAATGAACGGGAATGAAAGGTGTAATTGCCGAAGTAAATTGTATATCTAAGCAATTTGCTGGGGTTGTGCTCAATAGGTACAACACTGCCATAGTCTTAATTTTAAACTATGGAGCGCTACTGTAGGGTTGGGTGAAGTGTTCACTTCCCTTTCGCTTAGTTCAACATGAGCTTGGTCAGCCGTATCAAGTTTGTCTGCAGTAGATCTCTAGCCAAATAAAAAACTGGTTTTTGAAGATCATGAATTTAATAGATTTTGCAACATCACCTTTATCTTTGCTTCCGCCCCTTGTGGCTTTGAGCCTTGCTATTGTTACCCGCCGTGTATTGGTTTCTTTGGGTGTCGGTATCATCATGGGTGCGATTCTACTTGCTGATTACTCAGTAGGTAACGCAGCTAGCTACGTGTTTACTAAAGCATCTGGTGTTTTCATCGAAGATGGTGGCATCAACACTTGGAACATGAGCATCATTGCATTCCTAATTATTCTTGGAATGACAACGGCATTATTAACACTGTCTGGCGGTACTCGCGCATTCGCGGAGTGGGCACAGTCTCGCGTTAAGAGCAAACGTGGTTCAAAACTACTTGCTGCTTTCTTAGGTGTATTCATCTTTGTTGATGACTACTTTAACAGCCTAGCGGTTGGTGCTATCTCTCGTCCTGTAACAGACCGCTTCTATGTATCTCGCGCTAAGCTTGCTTATATCCTAGATTCAACTGCTGCTCCTATGTGTGTGATCATGCCTGCTTCTAGCTGGGGTGCTTACATCATCACGATCATTGGTGGCATCTTAGTGACACACGGTGTGACAGAGTATTCTGCACTGGGTGCTTACGTTCGTCTTATCCCAATGAACTTCTACGCTGTATTCGCACTACTAATGGTGTTCGCAGTAGCATGGTTCGGTCTAGACGTTGGTAAGATGCGTGAGCATGAGATCGAAGCATCTCAAGGCCGTGGCTTTGAAGGTGACAACGATCAAAAGCAAGCTCACGATCTAAACGAAGAGTTAGATATCGAAGAGAGCGAAAACGGTTCAGTTTCTGATCTTGTTATGCCAATCGTATCGCTAATTGTAGCGACAGTGGCTGCAATGCTTTACACAGGCGGCCAAGCGCTGGCTGCTGATGGCCAAGCATTCAACCTTCTAGGCGCATTCGAAAACACGGATGTAGGTAAGTCTCTTGTTTACGGTGGTGTTATTGGCTTACTAGTAGCACTAGCGACAGTATTCAAGCAAAAGCTATCTATGACTGATATCGCAAGAACAATGTGGATCGGTGCTAGCTCTATGTTTGGCGCGATTCTGATTCTTGTGTTTGCATGGACTATCGGTTCTGTTATCGGCGACATGAAAACGGGTTCTTACCTATCGTCTCTAGTAACAGGCAGCATTGATTACCACTGGTTACCGGTTATGTTGTTCCTTCTAGCGGGCGTTATGGCGTTCTCTACTGGTACATCTTGGGGTACGTTCGGTATCATGCTACCAATCGCGGGTGATATGGCTGCAGCATCGGATATCGCACTGATTCTTCCAATGCTAAGTGCGGTTCTAGCGGGTGCAGTATTTGGTGACCACTGTTCTCCAATCTCAGATACGACGATTCTGTCTTCTACTGGTGCTCGTTGTAACCACATCGACCACGTCTCGACTCAGCTTCCATACGCGTTGTCTGTAGCGCTCGTATCGTGCATTGGTTTCATCACTCTAGGTATGACATCTTCAATTGGCATCGCATTTGGCGCAGCGTCTCTAACGTTTGTTGCTGTATGTTTTGCATTGGCTTACTTCTCTCGCTGCAAAATGGCGACGTGCAAAAGCTAAAATTGAAAGTTAATCAGTAAACTATCAGGGAGGCGTTTGCCTCCCTTTTTTGTGCCTGTTAATTTAATTTTAAGTTTCGTGAAAAAAGTTCGAATAAATGGTTGAAAAAGGATGTCAGCTTAGTTAGTGTGGAGACAAGACAGCAAACAACCTAAGAGCTGATAAGTATGCGTAAATTAGTAATGAACATTCATCACCATCATCACCCTATCTAGTCTTTCGGGGAGATTTACGTATACCCGGGAGCAAGATTACTCCCGGAGGTTAAGTCAAAAGAATTTAGATTTAAACCCTCGGGATGATAAAGTCCCCGAGGGTTTTTTAGTTTTAGCGCTTTTAAATAATCAATAAATTCAAATATTTGCACAGGGATACAGCAATGCAGACACAACGCCTAAGAATCGCAATTCAAAAGAAAGGTCGCTTAAGTAAAGAGTGCCAAGACCTACTTAAAAAATGTGGTGTTAAATTTAATATCATGGGTGAGCGCCTAGTGGTTCACTCACTAAATATGCCAATCGACTTGTTACTCGTTCGTGATGACGACATCCCAGGTCTTATCATGGATGGTGTAGTTGACCTTGGTTTCATCGGTGAAAATGAACTAGAAGAAGTTCGTCTAGATCGTGTTGCTCTTAAAGAGCCTTCAGAGTTCCGCACACTACGTCGTTTAGACTTCGGTGGTTGCCGCCTTTCAATCGCTATTAATAAAGACGAAGAATACAACGGCCCACAAGACTTAGCGGGCAAACGTATTGCGACAACCTACCCACAACTACTTAAAGCCTACATGGACGAGCAGGGTGTTGAGTTCAGCACTTGTATGCTAACAGGTTCGGTTGAAGTTGCGCCTCGCGCTGGCCTTGCAGACGCTATCGCTGATTTAGTTTCTACAGGTGCAACGCTTGAAGCGAACGGCCTAAAAGAAGCAGAAGCTATCTTCCAATCGAAAGCAACACTGATTCAACGTGTTGGCGACTTCGACGCAGACAAGACCGCACTGATTGAAAAACTACTGACTCGTATGCAGGGTGTTCAACAAGCGAAAGAGTCGAAGTACATCATGCTTCACGCGCCAACCTCTCAACTAGAGCAAATCAAAGCACTACTGCCTGGTGCTGAAGATCCAACGGTTCTTCCTCTATCTACAGACAAAGACAAAGTTGCCGTGCACCTAGTAAGTACAGAGAACTTGTTCTGGGAAACAATGGAACAGCTGAAAGAGTTGGGTGCAAGCTCGATTCTAGTATTACCAATCGAAAAAATGATGGGGTAGTGACGATGAGAACCGTTGTTTGGCAATCTTTAAGTGAATCACAGCAAGACTCGGTATTAGAGCGTCCAGCTATTACTGAAGGTGCAAACATCACAGCGACTGTTTCTGATGTTATTGCAAAAGTACGAAATGAAGGCGATGCCGCGCTTAAAAAGCTGACTGCAAAGTTTGATGGTGTAACTCCAGAATCTATCCGAGTCAGTTCGGGTGAGATTGAAGAGGCGTGTGCTCGTCTAACACCAGAGATGAAGCAAGCGTTAGAGCAAGCTTATAGCAACATTGCTAAGTTTCACGAAGCTCAAAAGCCGCAGCCAATTAAGGTTGAGACACAGCCTGGTGTTGTGTGTGAGCAAGTGACGCGCGCGATTAATACTGTTGGCCTTTATATTCCCGGTGGCAGTGCGCCACTACCGTCAACGGTTCTTATGTTAGGTGTTCCTGCTCAAATCGCAGGTTGTCGTAAGGTTGTGCTTTGTTCACCTCCGCCAATCGCTGATGAAATCTTGTATGTCGCTAAGCTTTGTAAGATCGACGAAGTTTACAACGTTGGTGGTGGTCAAGCGGTTGCAGCAATGGCTTACGGTACCGAGAGTGTGGCTAAAGTCGATAAGATCTTCGGCCCAGGTAATGCCTACGTTACGGAAGCAAAGCGCCAAGTGAGTAATGACTTCCGCGGAGCAGCTATTGATATGCCAGCTGGCCCATCTGAAGTGTTAGTGATTGCTGATGAAACGGCTGATGCAGACTTCATTGCAGCGGATTTGTTGAGCCAAGCGGAACACGGGCCTGACTCTCAAGTAGTATTGGTAACTCCATCTCCAGTGGTTGCAGACCAAGTAACAGAAGCGGTTCAAAAGCAACTGAAAGAACTGTCTCGTGCGAACATCGCTCAGCAAGCATTGGCTTCAAGCTTAATCATCATTGCTGAATCGATCACTCAAGCGATTGCGATTTCGAATTTCTACGGTCCTGAGCACTTGATCGTTCAAACCAAGAACCCACGTGAATTGCTGCCATTGCTAGATAATGCAGGCTCAATTTTCCTTGGTGACTGGTCTCCAGAATCTGCAGGTGACTACGCATCCGGCACAAACCACGTTCTTCCGACTTACGGTTATACCAAGACGTATTCAAGCCTAGGTTTGGCTGATTTCTCTAAGCGAATGACGGTGCAGGAGCTAACAGCCGATGGGTTGAAAGGCCTAGCGCCAACAGTAGTAACAATGGCGGAAGCCGAAGGTTTGGATGCACACAAACGCGCTGTGACTATCCGAGTTGAAAAGTTAAATAAAGCGAAATAAGGGTAGGGCATGGAAAAGTTAGCAAGAAAACAAGTTCAGGCTCTAACACCTTACTTGTCTGCAAGACGCATAGGCGGTACTGGTGATGTATGGCTAAACGCCAACGAATCTCCGTTTGATAACGAGTACAACCTGAACTTGTCTCGTCTTAACCGTTACAGCGAATGTCAGCCAAAAGAGCTGATTGATGCTTACGCTCAATACGCAGGCGTGAAATCAGAGCAAACACTGACGACTCGTGGTGCTGACGAAGGCATTGAGTTATTGATTCGTGCTTTCTGTGAGCCGAACGAAGACGCTATTCTTTACTGCCCACCTACTTACGGTATGTACGCAATCAGTGCAGAGACGATTGGTGTTGAGCGTAAAGTTGTGCCTCTTACTTCTGAATGGCAATTGGATCTTCCAGCTATCGAAGCTCAGCTCGACAACGTAAAAGTGGTGTTTGTTTGTAGCCCAAATAACCCAACCGGTAATTTAGTTGATCGTAAAGACATCATCAAGCTGCTTGAAATGACACAAGACAAAGCGATTGTGGTGATGGATGAAGCGTATATCGATTTTTGTCCAGAAGCGTCAACCGTTGATTTGCTTGAGCAATATCCAAACCTAGCGATTCTGCGCACCTTGTCGAAGGCCTTTGCTTTGGCGGGCTTACGTTGTGGCTTTACGCTAGCGAATAAAGAGCTTATCGATGTACTGTTGAAAGTGATCGCTCCTTATCCTGTGCCAATCCCTGTTGCTGACATTGCCGTTCAAGCTCTCTCAGAGCAAGGACTAGCGCGAGCTAAGTTCCAAGTTCTAGATTTAAGTGCTAACCGAGCGTATTTGCAGGCGGGTCTATTAGGTATGCCTCAAGTGACGGTTTTTGATGGCTGGGGTAACTACTTACTGGTGAAATTCCCGAACGGCGATGAGTTATTTAAAGCGGCTTGGGATACGGGCATTATTTTGCGTAATTCACCTATTGAAGACTGTGTTCGTATTAGTATTGGTAACCGCGAAGAGTGCGAAAAGACACTTGGATTCATTCGTAACTTTTATCAGTAATGAAAGGCTTACCAGTAATAACATTTGCCAGTTTGAGTTGATTAATTGGGCTGGCAAGTGAAACCAATATTTTGGGTTAGCGTTTGATTTTAGCTAGGCCACCAGATTTAAAATTAAAAGGAAGTTCAAGTGAGTAAACAACAGAAAATACTTTTTATAGACCGTGACGGCACCTTAATTGTTGAGCCGCCAGTTGACTTTCAAGTAGACCGTTTAGACAAGCTAAAATTCGAACCGCGAGTAATTCCTAGCCTGCTTGCTTTGCAAGATGCTGGTTACCGCTTAGTAATGGTGACTAACCAAGATGGTTTAGGTACCGATAGCTACCCACAAGAAGATTTCGATGCACCACACAATATGATGATGGAGTTCTTCGAATCTCAAGGCGTTAAGTTTGACGACGTGCTTATTTGCCCTCACTTTGACGAAGACAACTGCTCTTGCCGTAAACCAAAACTGGGTATGGTTAAAGAATACCTACAAGGCGGCAAAGTCGACTTCCAACACTCTGTTGTCATTGGCGATCGAATGACGGATCTTCAGCTTGCTGAGAACATGGCAATTCGTGGTATCCAATACGGCCCGGATGCAGAAACGGAAGGCACACTCAACTGGCCACAGATCGTTAAAGATTTAACGGTTAATGCTCGTGTTGCTGAAGTGGTTCGTACAACGAAAGAAACTGACATTAAGGTAGCCGTAAACCTTGATGAAACCGGTGGTAACAAGATCGATACTGGCATGGGTTTCTTCGATCACATGCTTGATCAAATCGCGACACACGGCGGTTTCCAGATGAACCTGACTGTGAAGGGCGACCTACACATTGATGATCACCACACAATCGAAGACACCGCTCTTGCTTTAGGCCAAGCACTTAAAGATGCATTAGGCGACAAACGTGGTATCGGCCGTTTCGGTTTCAGCTTGCCTATGGATGAGTGTTTAGCTCAGTGTGCTTTAGACCTATCTGGTCGTCCGTACCTAAAATTTGATGCTAAGTTTAGCCGCGAGCAAGTGGGTGACCTTTCTACGGAGATGGTGGTTCACTTCTTCCGTTCTTTAACCGATACACTGGCTTGTACATTGCACCTTTCTTCAGCTGGCAATAATGATCACCACATTATTGAGAGCCTGTTCAAAGCGTTTGGTCGTACTCTTCGTCAAGCAATCAAAGTTGAAGGTAATGAGTTACCAAGCAGCAAGGGCGTTCTGTAAGGCTAACGTTAGCAAGGAAAAACAATGAAAGATCAAAAAGTCGTTATTATTGATACTGGTTGTGCCAACGTTTCCTCAGTGAAGTTTGCTATTGAACGCCTGGGCTATACAGTTGAAATTTCAAAAGAACCAAAAGTTGTTCTTGCTGCAGACAAGCTGTTCCTACCCGGTGTAGGTACAGCAAGTGAGGCAATGAAAAACCTGCAAGAGCGTGACCTTGTTAGTCTTGTGAAACAAGTAGAGAAACCTTTGCTGGGTATCTGTTTAGGTATGCAGCTGTTAGGCAAACTGTCTCAAGAGAAAGGCCAAAAAGCTGATGAGTTAGTTGAATGCCTAGGTTTGTGTGATGGCGAAGTTCGTTTACTTGAAACGGGCGACTTGCCATTACCACACATGGGTTGGAACACAGTAACAGCAACGCCTAATCACCTGCTATTTAAAGACATTGAAGAAGGCGAATACTTCTACTTTGTTCATAGCTTCGCAATGCCAGTGGGCGACTACACAATCGCACAATGTGATTACGGTAATCCGTTCACTGCGGCGGTTCAAAGTGGCAATTATTATGGTGTTCAGTTCCACCCAGAGCGATCTTCGAAAGCTGGCTCTAAGCTGATTCAGAACTTCTTGGAATTGTAATAAGGATTAGGCAGCGGCTAACGTTGCCATATAAGGAATGTAAATGATTATTCCCGCGTTAGATTTAATTGAAGGCCAAGTAGTTCGCTTATTCCAAGGAGACTACGGGCAAGTAACAGAATACAAAGTAGACCCAGCAGAGCAGTTTAATCTGTACCACCAAGCTGGCGCTGGCTGGCTGCACCTTGTTGACTTAACGGGCGCAAAAGACACAACGGCTCGTCAGTTAGACTTGATTGCTAAGCTCCTTGCTAGCACGCCTGCGAACATCCAGATTGGTGGTGGCGTGCGTAACGAACAAGATGTCGTTGATCTGCTAGAAGCTGGCGCACAGCGCGTTGTGGTTGGTTCTACAGCCGTTAAGCAACCTGAGTTGGTGAAAGGTTGGATGGAGAAGTACGGCGCGGAAAAAATCGTGCTGGCTCTAGACATCAACATTGATGAAAGCGGCACACGTAAAGTGGCGATTTCAGGTTGGCAAGAAGATTCAGGCGTGACCATTGAAGCGCTAATTGAAGATTACCTCACGGTTGGCCTTAAACACGTTCTGTGTACTGATATTTCACGTGATGGCACGCTAGAAGGGTCAAACGTAGAGCTCTATGTTGATCTTTGTAAGCAGTACCCACAAGTGCAATTCCAATCATCCGGTGGCATTGGCAGCCTAGCTGATATCGAAGCACTGAAAGGCAGCGGCGTTGCGGGTGTGATTGTTGGTCGTGCACTGCTTGATGGCAAGTTCACCGCAGAGGAGGCATTTGCATGTTGGCAAAGCGAATAATTCTATGTTGATGGTTGCTGATTATTATGGATTTTTTTAAAATCAACTTCGTAAGTATATAATATTTAATATAAAATATTAGCGACGACTGATGAAAATGGACATTTTATTAGTCGTTGCTAATAACGAAATGATGCTAATACGATGCTTTTATATTACACTGATGCCAATGTGATGTTAAAATATAAGGCGGACTAGTGGGTAAAAAATCAACTTTAGTGAGTAAAGATTCGATAGGTGCTGGTCAAAATCAACGAGAGTCTAAGCTTATTCATCAAGCCATAACCCCCCATTTCTTGAGAGAACTAATAAAGAAAACTCGAGGTAAACACGAAGATATTGACGGTGAGAGGGTGTTTAAGCCATACAGTCACGGTGAACAAATACACATAAAAGATACGTCATTTGATGCAGGGGGGGTGATTTTGCGAGTTTCTCCTCGAGGAAAAATGACCTTTGTAGTGCATGGTCGAATAAAAGGCCAAGGTGGAACGAGCCAGTACTACATGATCGGCAATGCTAAAGAAATGGAGCTCGACAGCGCAAAGAAACAAGCATTAAAGTTCAAAACGTGGTTGCAAGAAGGTAAAGACCCACGAGAGCAACTAAAAAATAAGACTGAAAACTTCACTCTTCTACAGTTTCACGAAGAATACTTGCTAAGTCGAGGTAAGAGATCTCGTAGTTCAAAAAGCGGCATTCATGATGATACTAAGAAGTACTATCAGAAACTGTTCGACCGACTCGACAAGAAGTTCATTACAAAAGATGCTTTAAAAATCTCGAGAGAAGACGTGGTTAAAGAACATCGTGAGGTGTCAAAACGTAGCACACCGATCATGGCTGATAAGACTTTCCAACATATTGCAGCAATCTACCGTCAAGCACAGAAAACTCACCTAGATCACGAAGACGTACCAAAGATCAAAACAAACCCTGTTCAAGTTCTTGCCGATACATATGGTTGGAATGAGAATAATGGGCAGAGTAATCGTAGAACAGACTGCGTAGATACTGAACATTTACCACAATTGCTGAATGCGATTGAAGATCTGAAAAATTTTCGAGGGGAAAAGTTTGTTCATCAGGACTCTCAAAGTGCAGTAGTAGCATCACATTTTTTCAAATTTTTACTATTCACTGGCTGGCGACCGGAAGAAGTTTGTAAGATGACCTGGGATCAGGTTCAAGAAGATTGCAGCGATGTATCATGGAATGATGAACAAGCAGCGGAAAAGCTCAAGGGGGCGGCAAAACAGTATCGTGCGATGTTAAATAGTGAAGCTAAAAAAACATTGATTGAGCTGAAACAACATGATTTTAAGGGTAACTACGTTTTTCCTAATGCAAGCTGCAAAGGGCATTTCAAGCAAAATCCGACTCACTATATCAATCTCTTGGAGCAAATGGCTGGCACTGGTCATCGCTATACCGCAGGCATTTTTCGCAAAACCTTTCAGACTTACGCTGAGCATCTGAATATCAACCCAGACACGATTAAGCGTTTGGTTTTTCATACGCAGAAACACTATTCGGTCCAAGGTGGCTACATTCACTCCAATCGTGGAAACTTTTTAAGACAAAGCCAGAAAGTTGCTGATTTTATACTAGAGAATGCAGAACGTGAGATTGACGCAATAACCAACAAGGTTGAAGTAGAAGCCCGATTTATACATGCTGCCTCTAAGTTTTTGAAAGCTGATAACTCTCAGTACAGAACAGTAGATGAAGTGCTAAACCATTGGCTTGAATTGGGCGTAAAACTTGACAGTGTAAATATCTAGCACAAATTCAATTTGACAGCAACCTATTATTTTGATATATTATGCGCTCTCTGAAAAGGGCGCAAACCAACTAACGTCCACTTACCACCGTAATAAACAATATCTTGTCGTAATTTTTATCGGCTGAACTATCAGCTGAGGGTTTCTGTTGCTGAAATTTAGGAGAATTATGAATAATGATCACGTTAATTCCTTGCATCGGTACATTGAACTCGCAAATCAGTCCTCCGCAGTTTGCGAACAACTATCAAAATTTCAACTACTTACAATTTCAATCTCACCCGAAATCGGTGAAATCGTCAGTCGTAATGGCATAGCCAACAGCCAACTCGTCAAATTCGCTTCGTACTGCTCTTTTCAAATGGAGCAACTCGGATTCTTTAAGATCAAAACCAACGCTCATGTACATCAGCTTGTATTTGCTATCGCTAAACACACACCTAGTTGTGCGTCGGTAGCTGGTTACTCGTTCTACTTTTGCTCGTTGCGTGAAGAAGAAGAATTCGGTTTAGCTACAACCCACATACAGGTTCATCAGCTTGATCATAACTTGGATTAACCATCAACGATAAAAGGACTAGATGAATTTTATTGTAGAAATCATACATGAACTACCTTTCTCGACAAAAACGGCAGATGAGCGATTTAAGCGTCGACAAGCCGTTTTGTTTGAAACTAATCGTAGAGTTCTTATGTCATTAGTTGCGACTGCCAAACAAAGAACCATTCGATTGAGTGGCGCAAAGGTATTATTGACAACGTACTTTTCGGAAGTTGAACTAGATAGAAGAAAACAAATACTATTAAAAGATTCGATCGCATCATGGGTAACATCTATCACACCGGGAAGTCAATTCGACTCACTTAGAGTCGGTTTCTTGCCATTCTATGAGCATACGCTGATGTGGACTATTAATTATTTGTACAAAGGCAAAAAGGTTGAACTATTACACGTCCCCTATGCTGAAGTCGCAGAAGTTTGTTTTAAAATTACTTTAACTGAAATTCTGGAGAGCAAATGATTGGAGCAATAGTTGGTGATATTACTGGAAGTGCTTTTGAGAATAATCAAACTCAACTTAAATCTTATAATTTGTCAACAGAGCAATTGTTTTCACATTTGGCTAGGCCTACAGATGATAGCGTATTGATTTCAGCGACAGCGCAAGCAATGCTTGATGAGAGTGACGATTTCGCAAGTTATTATAGGCACTTTGCTCAGGCGCATCCAAACGTGGGTTATGGTCCTGGTTTTATGAGCTGGCTAAATGGTGACAGCAAGGAGTACCAGTCGTTTGGAAATGGAGCCGCTGTGCGAGCATCGGTATTAGGATATTTGCAAAACGAAAATGACGTTCTTGATCTAGCAAAGCGATCGGCACTTGTATCGCATCGTCACGAGGAAGGTATAGCTGGAGCTGAAGCCATGGCTTGGATCGTTTGGGCTGTGCGAAGAGGGATTTCTGGGAGCGAAATTTCTCAAGAATTATATCATCGATGGAACTATTACGTTTCTGACTCACCTTCGCATGATTTGATTTCACTAAGAAAACAGTCTTGGTTTGACTGCTCAGCTGTAAACACCGTGCCGTTGGCAATATTCATAGCTTGCTTTAACAGTAGCAATTTTGAAGGTGCAATTCGAAGTGCACAGTTTGTCGGAGGAGATGTGGATACCATAGCCGCGATGTCCGGAATTATACGTGCACAGACACTACCGATTCCTTTCCAGTGGGAGCAAGTGAGTAGACGCATATTATGGAACAAAGCACCATTGATTTTACAAACTTTGAGTCAGTTTGAAAGTGTGTTTGAACCAGATATGAATACAGTTCTTTAGAGCATGTATTTATATTTTATGGGGAGCCTAGGGTTTAATTATTTATTTTGTTACGTATTCGTATTCTAGGTCGCTTAAGTTTGTTTTAATTAAATCATCACTTGTTTTGTTGTTACGCCATCTTTTGGTTACATTATCTAAGTCAAATTTTATTTCTGAAATATTCAGGCATGAGTTTAATATATACTGTTGATCAGTATAATGTAGTAAGTTTTTTTGATAATTATATAATGCTAGTTCTTCCAAGTATTGCTTAAACTCAACCGACTCTTTATCAATTCCTAACAAAATTTCAATCAATAATTTCATATTGGCAATAGCGATAGCCATTTGCCGTTGTTTTTTGTTTGTGGATATGCTTAGGTCAATATATGCGCTATTTTTATGCCTCCTAACAAAAAATGGGGCTTTTGTTCGCTTAATATTTTTAAGCTCGGTATCACTGATCTTAACGCGATATTGAACATAGTTTGGAATGTCATTCTTTAATCCTAGAGCGTAATCATCACGATCTGGTTGATAAGAAACGCCATTTCTTTGTAATGCTTGAAACGTTAACTGAGTTTTTTTTATACGTGTACCCGAAAGCCAAGTTTCTTCATCAAGAGAATAGGATAGGCCTTTAATTTCACCAGAGTTAGTTAAAGAAGGGCGAATATAAATATTTTTTGATGCAAGCATTCCCACGAACTCTGTAATAGTCCGTGGTTTGCCATGTAGGTTATAAAGCATCTTTATTGTTGTGCGGATTTTTTGAGCGGGGTCAGCAGCCATCGCTTGAGTGCGATTACCTGCTACTTTGATTTGTTGTTTTGTATAGTTTACACCGAAGCAATCATTTGGATTATCAAGCTGCGTGAGCTTGAATTTTTTCTCGAAGTGGCGCATCACAGACCAACCCTTTTCGTAGTCGTTATGCGTTGAAACAAGTGGTCCACCGGGTTCAAACCTCACTCTGCTTGCTAGTATGTGGACATGCTCACATTTATTTTCTTCTTTGTGTAGGCATGCAAACCAGTGGCTGTTGTTATACCCTAATTTACTCATGTACTTCTCGCATACTTCTTGCCATTGTATCGCGTCTAGGCTCTCGTTCGGAGCAAGGCTAATGACAAAGTGCTTATAGAGCTTTTCACCTTTACCTGAGTGCATAGCGTGACTACGCACGAATGCATCAGAAGTTTCGCCAGTTTCATAGCGTCCATCTTTAATTGATGGTAACAGTCCAGTGTTGCATGCTATGGGTTCGACGTTTTCGAGATTAACATTATGAGCATGACGATCACCTCTCAAGATATAGAGCAGAGTAGGGAGAAAGTCAGCTCTTAGTTCTTTAGGATTGTGCGTCATCCATTTCACCTTGATGGTACTCAGGGTAAAATACTGCACTGTATTCTTCGAGACAGCGAGCTTCTTCTTGTAGTTCAGTTATCTTTTTAGTCACTCGACGTAATACCTCAGCGTGAAGATATAAATCTCTTCTAGAAAGAATACCATTGTCACGAGCACTATTAATATTTTTTGTTGATTGATTTAGGTTATTAAATGCATTTCTAAATACTTGCAAATACCTAAATGATGCTTCATTCTGCACTTGATAAGTGAACTTACCACTCTTTATAAATGAAATCATCATTAAACGTAGAAATGTTGCTATTTGTTTTTGATGAGCTAAGTTAGCATGTTTGATGATAAAGCTCATTTCATCTTTAGTTAATGATATTTGTATTTTTTCTGTTCTTTTGTTTTCTACAGGTAATTTTGGTCTGCCACCTTTATTAAATGTCATGATAGAATTGCCTTTATTGTGTTTTAAATGGCGCAGAACCAGTCTTGGTTTGAGCATTAGGGTTTTAATACATACAAAAGGTATTTTGTGTATTAAAATATTGCTGGCCTTGCACCATCTAATTTATTGTTATTATGTTTATATTATAACAATAATTACTGCATCGTTGAATCTTTTTTTGAATAAACATGCGTATTAATAAATAAAATATTCACATTGATCTTTTATTTATCGAAAGGCTTGTTGGTTAACTCATCTAGATATTTTCTGATCTCTAGATTGGTTAGGGAGATATTTAATAGCCCTGTGAGTTCAGCCTTTTTCCACACGCGATCTTTGGGTGAAGTTGTCCGCTTTGTAATTTTATCATTTAGCTCGATGCCAAAGTTGCTAAGTAAGAACTTCCTTGTTGTCGCAATGTTTGGACGTTTGCTTGGCATATAAAGAAGTTGGTCAAAGTGGTCAATGACACGGAATCTCTGACCTCTGACTATGACTTCTCCATCACTACGATAATCTAGAATTTTTGTAGCGGTATCCAAGCTACAAAATGCGTTGTTTTCTAAGGACAGTGTAAGTACATCTTGATAAATTTTTGCTTGAATGGCGTCATGTAACGTTTTTGGTTGCTTGACGCTGAATGCTAATGAATACTTTTCGATCAAGGTGAGAAGTTTTAGTTTGATACATTGGTTCACTGTTTCAAAATCCAATGTAGTGCGATTGAGTGCGCTCTTTAGCTTATGAGCAATCAATCTAGCTTCGTCAGTCCTTGACAAGTGCAGAGCGTTTTTTAGTGAATCGACTTCATCCGCTAGAATAGGAGCTGCTTTAACAATTGTGGTAATAAATTCACTGTGTTCCTGGTTAATGTACCGTTTTAGCTGATTAGAGTTAGGTGACTTTGTGATTTTGATATCTAGCTCATGACCCTGCTGTTTAAGCATTGTAAGCAGGCTAAATGCGTAGTGTTGTCTTGCTTCATTTTTGAAAGCTAACCTATTCGCAATCCAAATCAACTCTTCACTCTGTAGCGCTTTGTCGAATCGTTCTTTCGTAAATTCTTGGGTGTCAGATTTTAAGCACTTTGACACTAGGTCATAGAGAACTTCTGTTGTATTTGTCGTAGCAGATTGCTTCTGGTAATGAGGAGGGAATGAGAGATCTACTGTTTTAACGTTTCTAGCTCGGTGTTTAACTTGACACACATCAGTTGGTGAGTTGGTGTAGTTTAGAAGTAAACTCGCATTTTGATAGCCAGCATGTGTGATACTCAATCCATTCAAGACTGTCGAGTTGACGAACATCATATTGTACTTTTCAGCCAGAGAGTTCGGTTCCGCTAACTCAGATACACTGCTAGCACCAGCAAACTCAGCGTCAATTTTAACAGATGACCACTGTTCAACTGATATGTCATCGCAGATCGCCTTGTAAATTGCATTGAATTTCGAAGGACCACTGGAGTGTTTAGCGTCACAGAAAACAAAGCGTTTATCACCACTTAACAGTGCGGATTTGCATCGTTGGATATTGTCAGCCTCATGAATTACATTAATTCGTGGTTTTGTCGCTTTAGGACAAGAAGTAAATATGCGCACCTTTTTATTTGATGCTCTTGCAATGTCGACCAGTGATTCGATTGTGTGCTTGCTAGGAAACGCATCTGCAACAACAGTAAAGTCGGTATTAGAGATGAGTTGTTTCATGTTGCTTACTGCAAGGCTTCGATCTTCTGCGCTTCCGGTGCCAACTAGATTAGACGTGAGTAGGTCGAAAACGTGTTCAATTTCGTCGATGAATACTGCTTTAGTTTTATTGCGTTGATTATCGTAACGACTGTTCAGTAGAAGGGTAAGAGCAACCCCATAAACGCCCGTGTATGTGTCTTGATTCCACTGCTTGTTATAATGCTGGCTGTCTGCTCCGCAGAAAGCTTCTGTCAATGCTCGCGAGCCATTCATCCACATTGCGTGAAGTTTGTCTGACTCACAGCGCTCAAACTCTTGACGCATTTTTATGGTCTTTCCAGAACCAGTTCCTGTCGCCAGAAAGTTAATGTACCCGGTGGCGTTTAGATCGTCGACTTTATCGAGAGATCTTTCATCCACGATGATTTCTGGGTGCGATACAAAACTATGATGCTGTTTGATTTTGTGCTCTTGTTCTCTAATATACTGTTTTATCTGATTAAACAGCACTTCCTTTTGTTTCGGATCAACCGAGGAAGATTCGATAAGGTTGCCAATGTCACTTAAGCTCAGTTTTAGAGGGTAACTGTCCAATACGAGCGACTTGCAGCGATACAGCGCATCTTCTTCTTGAATTTTGTTGCTTGCGACAGAATAGAAAAAAAGTGACCGTTCAAACGCACTTTTATTGTGCTTCGTATCTACGGTCTGACCGTTTAAGAGCAGTTTGGTTTTGTGAGTTACAGCTGTATGAGCGTCGCAATAAGCATACTTTCTGTCTGTCGAAATCAGTATATCTTGCGGCCTTATACCATTTGATAGTAGCAGTTCGATGTCATCTGAAAGGCTTGTTGTGTATTGAGTGTTCTCGCCTTTTAAGTGTTCTCTTCTAGTAATTAATTTCATTTTATTGTCGTTTCATTTCACTCTATCTATCGATAAAGCTTGTGAATGTACAGATATTATAACGCTTAAAAGTTTTTTGATCAAATAAAAACCTTTAAAATCAATAATATACAAAATATTATATAGATAAGGGATGGGAAAAATCAAATGGGTATTATTAAACAAAAAGCACTTTTTCCCATAAGCTAACTGGGTTAGCCTTCGCCGCTTGCGGCGGCCAAAAGAAAATGGGTGGGGTGGCCATTTTCTATTTATGTGCATTATGGGAATAGGCTTAGGGAGTGGGTGTGACTGAACAAGCTATCAAATGTAGGTTTAGTGACAACCGCAAGTATTTAATTGCCTACGTTAGATTAATTGCGTCTTTGACCACTTTCGAAATCACAAATCTTACTGGATATCACGACTCATTAAGCTTAACTATATAGAGGATGAAATTGGTATATTATTGAAATATAAGGGTTTTTATTGACTTTTTCTGGTTTTGTGATAAAGTGGATGTTATGAGTTGGCGTGTGTCTGCTCAGCTTGGTCTCGGGGGAGGCTACCGTCAGACATTGATTGCGCTGTGTAGAAGAACGTGGTCGCTATCAAATATTTAAACGGGGAGATGTTATGAAATTAATTAATTATCTATAGAGGAAGTAAATTGTGAAAACCATAGACACTTATTATAACAAGCACATTCGTGCAGCTAGAGCCGCATCAAGAGGCCTGAAGGGCCTTGAACGAGCAGAAGCTATTTACCGCTATTTTGACAACGAAACGGCACATCCACATGCTTGCCATACTTATCAAGAAGAGATGATGAATCGTACTTCAGACCATCAGTTTCCAATTGATTTGATGCAGAGAATGGCGTGGCTGACTGCTGAAAATGAGTGGTTGAAGTTAGATAATCAACTCAAGTTGAACTCAGGAGTCTCACAATGAACGATATAACTGGTGTAGAGATTCAAAGTTGCGGCCAAGCGTTCGATATATTTAAACGCGATAATGGCATTTTCGAAATCGTTTCTGGTCCTATTCAAATTGAGTTTACAGCTGAGCTTGCGGAGCTTTATCTATTTACATTGTTTGATCGTCTTGATCAGGGCGATTATAGTGCTGCACTTCAAGTTCGTAGTTTCGATAGTCATAAAATAAGCTTTCAAGCTAACCTATCTGTTCAATCTGCAAAGAAGCTAAATAAGTTATTTCCTGAATTAGCAATCGTCGTTCCGCTAACTCGCTAATAAGATAATGAATGCTATGCGTAATCTTACTTGCTCGAATCTAACTAAGTTAGTTAGGTTCGAGATACTGTGTATAATTACAAGTTGCTGCCTTCCGACTTACCCAATCCCTTCATCAACACACCAAACGTTAACCATTTTATAGCTTTATCATTTTCTACTGTTACACAACCCTAAAATGCATACGGTTGCATTTTTGAATCATTTTTTCAATAGGCGATTGAGTTACTAGCTAGATTAGCTAATATAGCTAGTAATCATTTCTTGAGGGTTAGTGTCAGTGAAAAAAGAAATCAAAGAGCAAATTAAGCAAGCATTAGATTGCGCTCCGAGAAACCAGTACATGGTTGAGCTTCACTTACAATCTATTAAATATGCCGATGAGCTTGGCAATATTACTGCAAGAGAGTTTTGTGAAGAGCTAGGTCTGAAACCAAGTTACGCAACAGAGTTTAGCAAGATGAGAAATCTAACGACTCGCCTGAAAGCTGCTGGTCTAGTTACGGAGAAAATCTAATCACTATGCTCATTGATAATGTAACAACGAAAGTTTCTGATACGCTATCTGATACGATTCAACTGAATGATAAGCTCTCTGTATTGACAGGGCTTTTCTCTATCTATGCTTTTGACCATTTGAAAGAGTCTTTGAGCAAAGTCGATTCAGCTCGAATCATCTTCTCGCAAGCAAAAGGCTTTGATTCGCTAGATGTAGCGTCACCATTCGGCTCACTCAATGGCACAGAGTTAGAAAACAAGTTTAGAAACCAGTTAAATCAAAAAGCGATTGCGAAGGAATTTTCTCTTTGGTTGGAAGAGAAAGCTTCGGTTCGATTGGTGCAACAAGCAGGTGCAGTTCACCAACACATCACACACGTTTCGTCAGCTTCGGACTCAATAGCGATAAATGGTGCTCAGTTCAATGGTCAAGGAATTGGTCTAACTGAGACAAATGGCTTTGATATGATAAGCCTTGCTAACTCTGACCAAGCGAAAGAGCTACTTGGATTCTTTAACCGTGTTTGGAGCAGCAAAGGACAAGTAGTTGATGCTAAAGAGCAATTAAAATCTGAACTTTCAAAGCTTACCGCAGACAATACACCTCAGTTCATCTACTTCATCACGTTATATAATATTTTTAAAGACTTTGTAGGCGATCTACAAGAAGAGAGTATCTTAAAAACCAAAACGGGTTTTAAAGACACAATCGTTTGGAACAAACTGTATAAGTTTCAACGTGATGGTGTACTTGGTGCAATCGACAAGCTAGAGCATTTTAACGGCTGTATCATTGCTGATAGTGTTGGTTTAGGTAAGACGTTTGAAGCTCTAGCTGTCATCAAATACTACGAACTTCGTAATGACAAGGTTCTTGTACTTTGTCCTAAAAAGCTACGTGATAACTGGCTTATCTACACTCAGAACGATAAGCGTAATTTATTAGCAAATGATCGTTTCAACTACGATGTGTTGAATCACACTGATATGAGCCGAAACAGCGGATTTTCAGGTGATATCAATCTAGAGACTATCAATTGGGGCAACTATGACCTCGTTGTGATCGATGAGTCACACAACTTTCGTAACAACAATCCAAAGAAAGATGGACGTAACCGCTACCAACGTCTACTAGAAGATATTATTCAAGCAGGGGTTAAAACGAAGGTATTGATGCTTTCTGCTACGCCCGTGAATAACCGTTTGAACGATATGAAAAACCAAGTCGCATTCATTACAGAAGCGAATGACCAAGCGTTAATCGATCACGGTATTAACAGCATCGAAAGTACGTTAAGACAAGCTCAATCACGCTTTTCTCGTTGGGCTGAACAAGATCCAGATGTACGAACTTCTAAAGACCTTTTGGACTCGATGAACTTCGATTATTTTAAACTACTGGATATTTATACAATAGCTCGTTCTCGTAAGCATATCGAGAAGTATTATGGTACAGAAGATATTGGTAAGTTCCCGACACGACTCTTACCAATTAACTTAAAATCATCAATCGACCTACAAGATCAGTTTCCACCATTGGAAGAAGTGAACAAGACCATTCGTAGGCTTTCACTGGCGTTTTACTCACCAATGAAATACGTGCGAATGGATAAGAAAGCCGAATACGCTAGACGCTATGACCAAGAAGTTAAGGGCGGTAAGAGTGTATTCAAGCAAGTGGATCGTGAAGAGAGTCTAATCCATCTTATTCGTATTAACTTACTTAAACGAATGGAAAGTTCTATTCACTCGTTTGCTCTTACGTCAGAAAAGGTTTTGGCTCAAGTTGAAGGATTACTATCAAAAATTCATAACTTTAACGCCAATATCAAACCAACTTTGACAAGTGATCTAACAGAAGAGTTTGTTGCGCCACCGATTGAAGAGATTGATGATCTTGAGTTTGAATCACCAGAGCTTGCACCTTACCTAATTGGCAACAAAACAAAAGTAAGGATTCAAGACTTAGACCTAGTGAGGTTTGCTCAAGACCTCGAAGCAGACAGAGTTTTTCTCCAAGAAATTGTTAGAGTTTCGAAAAGCATTGACGCAGTACGAGATGCGAAGCTAGATATGCTAAAACAGGCTTATCTTGATAAGTGCCAAAACCCGTTTAATGGTAATAACAAGAAAGTGATTATCTTTACGGCTTTCGCTGATACAGCAGAATATCTATACAAGAATTTGTCTGATTGGGCTTCAAAGCAATTGGGGCTGCATTCAGCTCTAATTACAGGGCAACGAACGGATACGACATTACGTGGTACTGATGGTAAGAAGTTCAAAACTGACCTGAACAGTTTGCTGACTCATTTCTCCCCACGCTCTAAAGAGCGAGATAAGGTCTATCCTGATTTTAAAGAAGAAGTAGACATTCTTATTGCTACTGACTGTATCTCAGAAGGTCAAAACCTACAGGATTGTGATTATCTTATTAACTACGATATTCACTGGAATCCCGTTCGTATCATTCAACGATTCGGACGAATAGACCGTTTAGGTTCAACCAACGATACCATTCAACTTGTTAACTTCTGGCCCAATATGGAGCTAGACGAATATATCAACCTTGAAGCAAGAGTAAGTGGGCGTATGGTACTGCTCGATATTTCAGCTACGGGTGAAGAAAACGTCATAGAGCAAGATCCGAAAGTCAACAAAGGAATGAACGATTTAGAGTACCGAAGAAAACAGCTTGAACAACTGCAAAATGCTGTTGTGGATCTTGAAGAAATTTCAGGTGGGGTTTCTATAACCGATCTGACACTGAATGATTTCAGAATGGACTTATCAAGCTTTCTTTCTCAAAAAATGGAAGGTGACAAGTCAAAAAGTAATACTGAAACCTTAGAACAAACACCTTACGGTTTGTTTTCCCCTGTCATTATCAGTAAAGATTCATTTGAATCAGAATCAAGTCAATTTTCAGGTTTGAAAGACGAAATTCAATCAGGGGTAATTTTCTGCTTGAAAGACATTAAAGGCAAAGTACAGGTAGAAGAGAGCTATTCACTTGCGCCTTATTACCTTGTTTATGTATCTGACGAAGAGGAAGTGTTACTTTCATTCAGTCAGTCAAAACAGATACTCGATCTATGCAAGAAACTAGGCTCTGAGTTCAAAGATATTGAACATTCTTCTCAAGCATATCAGGTGTTTGAGAAGAGAACTCAAAAGGGAATGAAGATGAACCATTACCAGAATCTTCTTAGCAAAGCGGTAGAGAACATTGCAGGAAAGAGTGAAGAAATTGGTGCAACGAGTCTATTTAGCCGTGGCGGTACTGTTTTATCCGCTTCTAGCTCTCAAAACGTGAATGATTTTGAAGTAGTTAGTTATATGGTCATTCTGTAGAGGCGTACCAATGAGTAATGTTATTGATTTTGACTCAATTGATGCAAACAGCGAAGACCTGTTTGACGTTGTATATGAACATTTAGCTTTGCCTGATTCAACGTATCTTGGTACTCGAATCACCAAAAAGATGATCCTAGAGAACAACGATTTATCATCAAGTGACAAAAAGTTGGTCAATGAAGTTGTTCAATCAGTAGAGTGGGTTAACACGCTTAAGCGTGAGACGTTGAACATTCCTACGTATGTTACTGAAATGGTTGAGTACACCGAAGTAGCGGTACTCAAAGTCACTTTAAAAGCTGATGATTCAAATCTTGGTAAGTTAAAGAACACGGCGAAGCTATTTCATACCTTAATCCCTTATCCCGTTATATTAATGATTGAGCTAGATGGACAGTTAGCGATCAGTCTAGCGGATAAGCGAATCAATCAGTCTGATAGTTCAAAACTGGTTATTGAACATTACTACAATAGCCAATGGTTTTCAGTTGTCAGCTTGAAGCGCAATGAAAAAGAGTTCTTGAACGACTTTACGCTCAAAAATGTATCAAGTGTTAACTATTACGAGCTGTATCAGGATTTCATCTCAATGTTACTCGCATTAGAGGCGAGTTACATTTCAGGCTCATATTCAACCAAAAGCAGCCGAAACAGCAACGTAGCAAAAAGTGATTTTGGTGCACCACAAGAGGAAAATGTAGATCACTCTGATGATTCCATTTCACACGAAACGTTTAATGAGATGAGTAATGAAGAAAAATCTCATCTCTTGAAAGAGTTAGCTTCTCTTGAGGCTGAATTGACCAATATTAGAAACAAATTAAAGAAAGAGGTGCAAATGAATGAGAAAATGCGCCTTAACGTACAAGCAAGAAAAGTTAAACAAGCGATTTCAGCAATCACTTCTCAGTTGGCATAAGAAGAGCTGATTCGCATAAGATTGAAGAAAATTTCAGGTGGAAGAGCAGATTAGCATCATCCCCGACTGTAAATAGGTAATTATCATAATGAGCGAAATGGAAAAAATCACGGGCAGTAGTCCAGAAGCAAAAAGCTTAGACATTACTAACCAAAACATCGAACAACTAAAACAGCTTTTCCCTGATGTGTTTTCTGAGGGCAAAATCGACTTTGAAGCACTAAGAGCAGTGCTAGGTGAAGAGGTTGACGATTCAGAAGAACGCTACAACTTTACTTGGAATGGTAAAACTAAAGCTCGACAAATCGCTCAAACGCCATCTACAGGTACGCTTCGCCCTTGTAAAGATGAAAGTGTCAATTGGGATACGACCGAGAACTTGTTCATTGAGGGTGACAACCTTGAGGTATTGAAGCTACTTCAAAAGTCTTACCACAAAAAAGTTAAAATGATCTATATCGACCCGCCATACAACACGGGTAAAGACTTTGTATATAAAGATAATTTCCACGATAACATAAAAAACTATCTTGAAGTTTCAGGTCAAGTTGATTCTTCAGGACATAAAATTAGTACCAATTCCGAGACATCAGGTCGCTACCATTCTGACTGGTTGAATATGATGTATCCACGACTAAAGTTAGCCCGAAACCTTTTGAAAGACGATGGTGTAATATTCATTTCTTTAGATGATAATGAAGTTTCAAATTTGATTAAAATTTGTGATGAAATTTTTGGGGAAGACAACTTCATTGCAGATATTGCCCATAAAGCAAGGGCTTCTGTATCAAATGACAAAATCATTTCATCGAATCATAACCATATTTTACTTTATGCAAAGAACAAAAGTGTGATTCACGAAGTTAGGCATCAATTTGGAATTGAACCTGACTTAGAAGGTTTTAATCTGCAAGATGAAAAAGGCTTTTATAAATATGCACCTGTGGATGGACCAGGTGGAGCTGCAAAAGGGAATCCTTACTATGAGTTTATGGGAGTAGAGGGATACTTCCGCTTCTCAAAAGAAAAGATGACAAAACTATATGAAGAAGGTCGAGTTGTTAAAGTCGGTAATGGATTACAGCAAAAAAGATACAAACAGGATTATGAATCCAGTAGGAAGACAGTGACAACTTGGTGGGATGAAAACTTATACACATCTACAGCAACTCAGCAATTGAAAAAATTGTTAGGAGGCGACTATTTTGACAGTCCTAAACCTGTTCCTCTTATTCAAAAAATGATTGAGCTTTGGGCTAGAAATGATGGTGATATAGTTCTAGATTTCTTTGCTGGTTCAGGTACAACGGGACAAGCAGTTTTGTCAGATCAACGAAATGTTAGGTTTATTTTAGTTCAGCTTCCTGAACCAACCCATTCTGTTAACTCAAAAGGTACAATTATCGAGTCAGAGGCATATAAAGCTGGTTTTAAAGTTATTTCAGATATTACTAAGAAACGTCTTTCTTTGTATCTTGATTCGAGTGAAAGAACAACAGATAGTGGTTTTAAAGTGTTTAAACTTGATGAAACCAATATTCGCCCTTGGGATGCTGATTTCGAAAACCTAGAACTTGTTCTTCAACAAGCTGAAAAATCGATTAAGGCAGATCGTTCAAGCGAAGATGTGTTGTATGAGATTTTCCTAAAATATGGATATGACCTTACTACACCTGTTGAAACAGAAATCGTTAATGGAAAGACTGTTTTTGTTGTCGGTGCAGGTGCATTGTTCGTTTGTCTAGATGATGACATTACTACAGAAACAGTAGAAGGGATTGTTAAGCTTAAAGAAGACTATGACCCTGAAGATGATGCTATTCAGGTAGTGTTCAAAGATGAGGGCTTTGCAGATGATCGAGTTAAGACCAATGCTTTCCAGATCTTGAAACAAGCTGATATTGAAGATGTTAAGAGCATTTAAGGGTAAATTATGTCTAAAATGAAGATACATTTTAACCCTGATTTAGTTCATCAGAATGAAGCAATCAATGCAGTTGTTGGTGTATTTGAAGGGCAAGAAACGTTCCAATCCAATTTCTCAGTATCTAATTCTGTACAAGCAGATATGTTTGAGAAAAATGATGGTATTGGTGTAGGTAATGCGATCAAACTTCTTGATGAAGAGCTGTATGAGAATACACGTAACGTTCAGCTAGTCAATGGCTTACCTCAGACTGAAACGCCAAGTGGCAAGCTTCCTAGTCTCGATTTTACTATTGAGATGGAAACAGGTACTGGTAAAACTTACGTATACCTGAGAAGTGCTTTTGAGCTAAATCAACGATATGGACTCACTAAGTTCATCATCGTTGTACCGTCTGTCGCAATCAAAGAAGGTGTTTATAAATCCCTTCAAATGACAGAAGAGCATTTCAGAAAAGAATACAAGAACGTTCAGTATGATTACTTTGTCTATGATTCATCGAAGCGTGAGCAAGTCAGAAACTTTGCTACGAATGATTATATACAAATAATGGTTATCAACATTGATGCTTTCAGTAAGTCTTTCACCGATCCTGAGAAAGAGACGAAAGCTAACCTAATTCACCGTACTGATGATCGACTGAACGGTATGAAGCCTATTGAGTTTATTCAACAGACTAATCCAGTTGTTCTTATTGATGAGCCTCAGTCAGTTGCATCTACAGCCAACCGTAAGAAAGCAATCGCAAACTTAAAGCCATTATGTACTTTCCGTTACTCAGCAACATTGACTGAGAAGCATAATCTGCTCTACAAACTTGACTCGATTGATGCTTATGCTCGAAAACTTGTTAAACAAATTGAAGTTGCTTCACTGGACGTTCAAGACAACCACAACCAAGCGTATATTAAGCTGATTAGTGTTGATAATAAAAAATCACCTATCACAGCAAAGGTTGAGATTGATGCTCAGAGTAAAACAGGCAAACTGCAACCCCGTAAGACTGTAACAGTCAAGAGTGGGACAGACTTGTTTGAAGTGTCTGGTGGACGTTCCGTTTATGAAGGTTATGTAATCAATGATATTCACTGTGAAGAAGGTTATGAGTACATTGACTTTACAAGTCGTGACGGTGAAATAGAGCTAGGTCAAGCCATTGGTAAAGTTGATGAAGATATTTATAAGCGTCTACAAATTGCCAAAACAATTGAAGAGCATTTTGAAAAGGAATTGAAATTCCATAGCTTAGTAACTAACGGTGTGGGTAAGTTAGATCATTCTAAAGTCCTAAGTCAAAAAGGTATTAAAGTCCTAAGTTTGTTCTTTATCGACAAAGTAGCAAATTACCGTGGTTACTCTAGTGATGGTGTTCCTGTACAGGGCAAGTTCGCTCAATGGTTTGAAGAAGAATTTATCAAACTTGCAGGGAAGAAAAAATATCGAGTGCTTTACCCTGCTATTTGGGACGAAGACGACCAAGGTAAGCCAATGCTTAATGAGCTTGCTCTCAAGGAATTGGCAAGATCTGTTCATAATGGCTACTTTGCTCAAGACAAGAAGAAAGATGCTTCTGGTAATCCTCAATTTGCAGAATCTAAACTATCAGCAAAAGGTGAAGGTGGTAAAACTGCTGCTGATGAATCTGCATATAACCTGATTATGAAAGATAAAGAAAAGCTTTTATCAATGGATGAAAAGCTTCGTTTCATTTTCTCTCACTCTGCATTGAAAGAGGGTTGGGATAACCCTAACGTATTCCAGATCTGTACGCTCAACGAAACAAGTTCTGTAATGAAAAAACGTCAAGAGATTGGTCGTGGCTTACGTCTAGCTGTTGATCAATCTGGCAAACGTGTTCCTTATGGCTTTGAGGTTAATACGCTTACCGTTATGGCGAATGAATCATATGAACAGTTTGTTGCAGCTCTTCAAAAAGAGATCGAAGAAGAGGAAGGTATCAAGTTCGGTTCAATCGAGAAACACCAATTTTCGAATATCGTTATATCTGGTGAGAATGAGCCTAAAGAATACCTTGGTGCTGAAAGATCTGAACAGATATACAAGCATCTATCAGATAAAGGTTATATTGATAAGAAAGGCAAAATTCAGGACTCACTGAAATCAGACTTAGCGACTAATACCGTTAGTTTACCAGACAGTGTTAAAGCGCACTCTGATGCTATTCTTGCAACGATTAACAAGGTTTCAAGAGGCTTGAGTGTCAAGAAAGCCGATGGTAGAAAAACTTCACAGCTTCGTGAAGATAATGGTAAACAGGTTGTTCTAGGTGATGATTTCAAAGCACTGTGGAATCGTATTAAATACAAAACGACTTACCGTGTGAATTTCAGTGTGGGTGAGTTAGTCGATAAGTGTATAGATGAAATTAAAGCGTCTGTTGCAGTAGCAAGTGCTAAGTTTGAGTATAAAAAAGTCAAAGTAGCAGTCACAGAAGCAGAGCTTGAAACTTACGATGAAAAATCAAAAATTCAGTATTACCGAAATAGAAACTTCCAATTGCCTGATGTGGTGACTTACCTTGAGTCACACACAAACCTAACTCGTAAGACAGTGGTTCGAATCTTACTTGGTTTAGGGGACAAGCTTGAAGCATTCAAGAATAACCCACAACGGTTCATTGAACTTGCAGGTGAGGCAATCCGCAAACAAATGCGTTTAGCAATTGTAAAAGGTATTACCTACCACCGTATCGGTGATGATGAGTTTTATGCTCAAAAGCTGTTCCAAGAAGAGGACATCAAAGGTTATCTACAGGATAAATACGCTAGTTTAGGCGTGAATATACCGAAAGATGACGTAAAGGATTTTGTCAAACATAACAATATGGTTGTTGTAGGTAAGTCAGTTTATGATCACATCGTTTTCGATTCAGAAACAGAGTTTCTATTTGCAAAACGACTTGAAGGTAATGATGACGTGAAACTATACGCAAAATTACCAGATTGGTTCAAAATTGATACTCCATTAGGTAGCTATAATCCCGATTGGGCGATCCTCATTGACAAAGATGATGGTGTTGGTGAGCAACTCTATTTTGTTGTTGAAACTAAATCTAGTATGTTCTCAGATGACTTGAGAGAAGCTGAAAGAGCGAAAATCGACTGTGGTAAAGCTCATTTCGAAGCATTATCTAAAGATAAGGATCAGCAACCTTTAGTTAATCCTGCTGAGTTTATCAAGGCTGACTCTTATGATAGCTTTGCTGCTCAGGTAGAAGAATAGCTTAAGGCGAAAAAGGCGGTATTTAACCGCCTTTCTTTTACAATATCTAAGTATCGAACTGTTCAGGTTATCCCACAAACAATACTTCAGTTTGTGCCCAGCTTCGCTCGCAGTCTAACCAACTAGGCGGTGAGTAGGCCTTTTAATCTAAAGTTACAGGTTGCTCGCTCTCAAAAGTTCTTGGAAAAATTGACCGTTAAGTGTCTCACCGAGATGTGTATTTATTAATGGCAGGTTCTCCTGACTACTATGATCTTTTTGTCATTAAAAATTAGGTTATGAAAACTAAGTCAAACTGTTATAGTGTCAGATATATCAAATGAATAAAAAATCAAACGTTGCATAACCAGGCTAAAACTATTAATACTGACATTAAATAGTGATGCCAAACGGATGCTACTAAAAATAGGTGGATCTTTTGAATTACATAAAAGGATTTAAAATCAACACATTAAAAGAGGTGTGTTGGTATGTTGGCTAAGAGAATAATCCCTTGTTTGGATGTCCGTGATGGACAAGTGGTTAAGGGAGTTCAATTCCGTAATCACGAAATTATTGGTGACATCGTTCCGCTAGCACAACGCTACGCAGAAGAGGGCGCTGATGAATTAGTATTTTATGACATCACCGCATCAAGTGATGGCCGTGTGGTCGATAAAAGCTGGGTGAAACGTGTAGCAGAAGTGATTGATATTCCTTTCTGTGTGGCTGGTGGTATTAAGTCTGCGGAAGATGCAGCACGCATTCTTGAGTTTGGTGCGGATAAAGTGTCAATCAACTCACCGGCATTGGCTAATCCACAGCTGATTACTGACCTTGCTGATAAGTTTGGCGTTCAGTGTATCGTTGTCGGTATCGATTCATACTTCGACAAAGAAACCGGTAAATATCAGGTTTACCAATTTACAGGCGATGAAGCGCGTACTAAAGCAACCAAATGGGAAACCAAAGATTGGGTGCAGGAAGTACAGAAGCGTGGCGCAGGTGAGATTGTGTTAAACATGATGAACCAAGATGGCGTTCGTAACGGCTATGATATCGATCAGTTAAACATGGTGCGTGAAGTGTGTAATGTGCCATTGATTGCCTCTGGTGGCGCTGGTGCAATGGAGCACTTTGCTGAAGCTTATAAAAAGACCAACGTGGATGGAGCACTTGCGGCTTCGGTATTCCACAAACAAGTCATCAATATTGGTGAACTTAAACAGTATTTAAAACAACAAGATGTAGAGGTGCGACTATGAGTTTTGAACCCGTAAGCTTATCAAAAACAGAAGTAGGCGCATTGTCAGAGCGTATTAACTGGGAAAAAGTAGATGGCTTAGTGCCAGCGATTGTTCAAGATTACCAGTCAAGCCAAGTGCTAATGATGGGATACATGAACCCAGCCGCACTTGAGAAAACGGGTGAAACTGGCAATGTGACGTTTTTCTCTCGCACAAAAGAGCGTCTTTGGACGAAAGGTGAAACGTCGGGCAATGTATTGCAACTGCAAAACATCGCCTTGGACTGTGACAGCGACACCTTACTGGTTAAAGTTAATCCCATTGGTCCAACGTGCCACACAGGTACAACAACGTGTTGGGATGGAGACAAGCAAGAAGAGTCTCAGATGGTGTGGCTTCATCAGCTTGAGCAGCTATTGGCTGCCCGCAAGGACGCCGATCCTGAATCTTCTTATACTGCCAGTCTATATGCCCGTGGCACCAAGCGTATTTCGCAAAAAGTGGGCGAAGAAGGCGTTGAAGTCGCGCTTGCGGCGACGTCGGGCGATAAGGCGGAGTTAGTGTGTGAATCAGCAGATTTGATTTACCACCTAATGGTTCTTCTTCAAGACCAAGGCTTATCGATGGATGATGTGGTAAACAAGCTGAAAGAGCGTCATAAGTAAGCTCTCTTTAGATTTATCGAACCGCGTAAAAGACAGACAAAAGCCCCGCAAACAAACATGTTTACGGGGCTTTTTAGTTTTTTAATTTTCAAGATTTCAAGATTTCAAGATTTCAAGATTTCAAGATTTCTAAGCCCTACGTCACTTTTCTAACCTCTGACTTTGCGTCATTCCGAGGAGCCTAAGCGACATCAGGAATCTCTTCTCTTAATCTGACTTCTTAGTCGAACGAGTTACCCGCAGCACTTCTTGTATTTCTTACCACTGCCACAAATACACGGATCATTACGGCCGATTTTAAAGCTCTCAACGGTTTGATTTAAGCGTGGGTCAATTTCTGGTTGTGTAGTTTGTTCCTGCTCTGGGAAGGTACCATCAATGTAGTACCAAAGACCGTCTTCACGTATAAAGCGAGAGCGTTCTTGCATGCAGTATTGTGCGCCTTCTTCATTGAAGTAAGCTTTAAACTCAACAAAGCCTTCGTCTTGGTGCGAGCCTACCGCAGTATCGATGACTTCTAGTCCTGCCCAATCACTGTTGATAGATTCGGCAATACCTTCTCTTTGCGCTTCTGCGTTGCAGCTAGGGTGGTAAGTCGCAACAACATAGTCAACTAAACCCAACACGTGCGCTGAATAACGAGAGCGCATCAACTGTTCAGGCGTTTCAACAGCACTGTGGTGAAGGTGCGCTGATTCACAGCACTGTTGGTAAGTATTTTTGCTACCGCATGGGCATAAAGACATAGTCAGATCCTGTAAAAATGGCCTCTATTAAGAGGCCATAAGTGAATGCGTGGGAGTTTACCAAGAAACGATCGCTCACCAAAGTTTAGTTTCTGTTGAAGTTATTGAAATTATCAAAGTGTTAGCGCGAAGTTTACTATTTCAAGGCTGGAGACAATAGCTCTTGAGCCCAAGTCGTCGCTTCGTCATAAGCTTGACCAAGTTGAGCTTCACTCAGTTTGAGAAGCTGGCGAATACGAGTCGCTTCTTCCCAACGAGCTTGCTCATACGCAACCACCATCGCCAATACAGCACCTAACACGCCTTTACGTTGGATAAGGGCCTGTTTAATCTCATCGTCGATTGGCACTGAGTCCAGTACTTGCTTCAACGGTTGGTCAAACAGTGAATCCAGTAGCGAGAACATACCGGTCAAAAAGGCTTGTCCTGGCTCAACCTTCACATTCATCTTCTCGACTAAGAGCTCACATTGACGCGCGCGTAATACCGCTAAACCGTAGAGTGAGTCCGGCTTGTCTTCTTTCGCTGATGCGATCGCCACAAGTGAAACGAACTTACGCAGCTTTTGTTCACCAAGGTAAATAAGCGCTTGGCGGAATGAACGAATCGTTGTTGGTGAACCGCCAGCGGAGTTTACGTAGGTAAGTAGCTTATACGACATGGTCACATCGAGCGTAATCAAACGCTCTACTTCACCAAAGTCGATAGGGTCGTGCGCAATCTCTTTTAACAGCTGAACGGTCGTCAGGAATGCCGGGTTGAGCGCACGCGTTTGGATCATCTCTGGCTTGCTAAAGAAATAACCTTGAAAGTAGGTGAAGCCTGCTTTTTTCGCTTCTTGGTATTCTTCGTACGTTTCTACTTTCTCAGCAAGGAACTTGATATCTAGCCCTTTGAGAGAGTTCATAAACATCGCTGCTTTGGCAATTGGCGTCAAACGGATATCGAACTTGATAATTGAAACGTAGGGTAAGAAGCGCTTCCAAGCTTTACTTGGCACAAAGTCGTCTAGCGCAATGGTATAACCCGCGTCAAAGATGGTTTTGATTGCTTCAAGTAATTCGTCTGTTGGTTCGCAGTCTTCAAGAACCTCAACAACGAGGCTTTCTTTAGGGAACAGAGTAGGGACTAAGTTGATTAGGCTTGCATATGGGAAGTTCACGAACCCAAGCTTATCACCCAACGTATTATAGTGGGTCGATAAGAAGTGATCGGAAAGCAAACGGCTAGTAGCGAGCTCCGGCTCTACTTCAGGGAAAGTGTTCTTAGGACCATCCCTGAATAGCAACTCGTAACCTATGGTTTTCTTGCCTGTGTCGAGTATTGGTTGACGCGCTACGTATGAATATTTCAACTTGGTACTGTGTTCGGTTTATTTCTGGTAGAGAGATAATAGCTAATTCACTAGAAATTACCATACACTTTCTAAGAAAGTCTGACCGACAATAATAATCAAAGTGAAAGTTTAAGCGTTATGTTAAAAGCTATTGCTAAACGCTCGATTCTGTAGTTCAAAACTTTGCGGCGTGAACACCAGCACTGAGCCTTGCGTATACCAATCGCCAAGTACGATACGGGTTTTAGTGCAATTGTTAGCATTAAATGTATGGATGTCTGGGCGGTGAGTATGGCCGTGGATCATCAGATCGACATTGTTTCGTTCCATCACATCTTCGACTTCTTGCTGTGTCACATCCATGATGTCGAGAGACTTGGTCTGCTTGTCATCTTTGATATCTGATTGAACCTTTGAAACAATTTTCTTCTTGATGAAAAATGGAATTCGGTTGAAGACCCATTGTAACCATGGCTGATGCACTTTTTCGCGAAAGGCGAGGTACTTTACATCTTCAGTACATAGAGTGTCTCCATGCAATACTACCGCTTTTTGCCCGTAGATATCGATCGTAGAAACTTCGTCGAGAAGTTGTACGCCCGTTTGCTTAGCAAATTTTTTGCCGACTAAGAAGTCGCGGTTCCCTTGAGTAAAGTAACAAGGCACGCCTGTTTTCACTAAGTCGATAAACGCTTGGCGGATAGAAGTCGCGAATTCACTCTTATCATCGTCACCAATCCAGAATTCGAAAAGGTCACCTAATACGTAAAGTGCATCCGCTTCTACGGCTTCTTTCTTCATAAAGGTTAAGAAGCAGTCTGTGATGTCTTCTCGTGACGGAGAAAGGTGCAGATCTGATATAAAATATGTTTTCATAGGTCTAAAAAAAGGGAGCGATTCGCTCCCTATATCCTGATTTTATCGGCTCATCAATACTAACCGAAAGCGATGAATTAAGCTTCGATTGTAGTACCAGTGATGATCACTTCTTCTAGAGGTACATCTTGGTGCATACCCATAGAACCAGTGCTAACACCTTTAATCTTGTTTACGATGTCCATGCCTTCAACAACTTCTGCGAATACACAGTAGCCCCAACCGTCTAGGCTTTCGCTACGGAAGTTTAGGAAAGAGTTGTCGTTAACGTTGATGAAGAACTGAGAGCTGGCTGAATGCGGTTCCATAGTACGAGCCATTGCTAGCGTACCAACTTTGTTCGCTAGACCGTTGTTTGCTTCGTTCTTGATCGTTGCACGAGTTGCCTTTTCTTTAAGGCCAGAAGTCATGCCGCCGCCTTGAATCATGAAACCATCGATAACACGGTGGAATAGTGTGTTGTCGTAGAAACCGTCACGGCAATACTGTAGAAAGTTTGCGCTTGTTTCTGGTGCTTTTTCTTCGTTAAGTTGAACTTTGATATCACCAAAATTTGTGTGAAGGATGATCATGATTGTTACCTTACTGTCTTTTTAATATGAAGTTCGAATTCTAGCGCATGTTGGCAGACTTTCAAATCACCAAATCATTAACTTAACTCGGATGTTTGAGGTAATTCCTGCTTTTAGGGATTACCTATTAAGGTATGACTTGTTATACTGCGAGCTTATTTTGATTAATCCATAAAATAGATAGAGATCATGCTGAAGATATATAACACGCTCACAAGACAGAAAGAGGAATTCAAACCAATTACAGCTGGCAAAGTCGGCATGTATGTCTGTGGGGTAACCATATACGATCTCTGTCATATTGGTCATGGTCGTACGTTCGTTTCTTTCGACGTAGTAACTCGTTACCTTCGTTACCTTGGTTACGATTTGAATTTCGTTCGTAACATCACAGATATCGATGACAAAATCATCAAGCGCGCTAACGAAAACGGTGAGTCTTGTGACTCTCTGACTGAGCGTTTAATCGGTGAGATGCACGCTGACTTTGATGCATTGAACATGAAGCGTCCAGATGTTGAGCCTCGTGCGACAGAATACATCACTGAAATCATCGAGCTTGTTGAAAAGCTGATTGAACGTGGTTTCGCATACGTTGCAAGCAACGGCGACGTGATGTTTGAAGTAAAGAAATTCGACGAATACGGTAAGCTTTCAAAGCAAGACCTTGATCAGCTTCAAGCGGGTGCTCGCGTTGATGTTGAATCTGCAAAACGCAGCCCACTAGACTTCGTTCTTTGGAAGATGTCTAAGCCAGGTGAACCTACATGGGAATCGCCATGGGGCCCGGGTCGTCCAGGTTGGCACATCGAATGTTCAGCAATGAACTCGTCTATTCTTGGTAACCACTTCGATATCCACGGTGGTGGTTCAGATCTGCAGTTCCCTCACCACGAAAACGAAATCGCACAGTCTTGCTGCGCGCACGGCACTCAGTATGTAAATACTTGGATGCACAGTGGTATGGTGATGGTAGACAAAGAGAAGATGTCTAAGTCACTAGGTAACTTCTTCACTATCCGTGACGTGCTAGCACATTACGATGCTGAAACGGTACGTTACTTCCTAATGTCTGGTCACTACCGTAGCCAGCTAAACTACAGCGAAGATAACCTAAACCAAGCTCGCGCATCACTAGAGCGTCTATACACGTCACTTCGTGGCCTAGACCTTACAGCCGCTCCTGCCGGTGGCGAAGAGTACGTGACTCGATTCTCTACAGCGATGAACGATGATTTCAACACACCTGAAGCTTATTCAGTACTGTTTGAAATGGCTCGTGAAATCAACCGTATCAAGCCTGAAAGCATTGAAAAAGCAAGCGGACTGGGTGCATTGATGCGTGAACTAGCAGACATCATCGGTATTCTTCACCAAGAGCCAGAAGCCTTCCTACAAGGTGATGCGGCAGGTAACGACGACGAAGTGGCTGAAATCGAAGCGTTGATCAAACTGCGTAACGACTCTCGTGCTTCAAAGGATTGGGCAAATGCCGACCTTGCACGTGATAAGCTAAACGAGTTGGGTATTGTTCTGGAAGATGGCCCAGAAGGCACGACTTGGCGTCGTAAGTAAATCTTATAAAAAGGGCTGATTTTCAGCCCTTTTTTCTAGCACGAATTCTCTATTTTCACCTTTTCTATGTTCAACTTTTAATTAACAGGAATATTTCTGTGGCTCAGATGTATTTTTATTACTCGGCAATGAATGCGGGTAAATCAACAACGCTTCTTCAATCTTCATTCAACTACCAAGAACGTGGCATGACGCCAGTGATCTTTACGGCAGCTTTGGACGATCGCTATGGTATCGGTAAAGTGAGCTCACGAATTGGTCTGCAATCTGAAGCTCAGCTGTTTAAAAATGACACCAACATGTTTGATGCGATCAAAAAGCTCAATGAGGAAGAAAAGCGTCATTGTGTTTTGATCGATGAGTGCCAATTTTTATCGAAGGAGCAGGTGTACCAATTAACAGAAGTGGTTGATAAGCTGCACATCCCTGTACTTTGTTACGGCCTACGTACCGATTTCCTGGGTGAACTGTTTGAGGGTAGCCGTTACTTACTGTCTTGGGCAGATAAACTTGTTGAGCTTAAAACAATTTGTCACTGTGGCCGTAAAGCGAACATGGTAATTCGTACCGACGAGCACGGTGTGGCGATTGCTGAGGGCGACCAAGTGGCTATTGGCGGTAACGACAAATACGTTTCTGTTTGCCGTCTGCACTACAAAGAAGCGTTAGGTAAATAAGCAGCTCTATTTGCTAACGCGAAAGAACGAAAAACGGTGACCAAGTGTCACCGTTTTTGTTTATTGGGCCTGTGTTTTGCTTTCTTCCAAGCCGAGCTTTTGTTTTATTTCCTGCCGAGCTTTTACTTTGTTCAAAGTCTAACTTTTGCTTATTCGAAACCGAGCTTCTTCAATGCTTGATAGGCGTGGTCAACGTCGTCGGGGATCGGCATCTCAATTTGAAAGCCTTGGGCTGGGTAGAATTTGATTCGCTCGTAATCAGCAATTAATGCGCCTAACACCATATCTAACGGCAACTCTTCGTTAAAGTAATCATCCCAAGTTTGCCATCGCGACGTCACGGTAATCTCGGAAGTTTCGTCAGGCCATTGTTTACTGAAGGTTGCGTAGGTACGTTTCTCCATGAAGGGCTTCTGAACTAAGGTTAGCCTCTTCGGCGATAACCCTTTTTCTGTCAGCAACTCATGAGTGAATCGTACATTTTCCCCAGTATTTGTTGCGTGTTTCTCTATGATAATGTCAGAGTCAGGCACGCCACAATCTCGTGCGATAGAAGCGAATGTTTCTGCTTCTGAGCGTTCAAAGCTTCTTTCGGTAAAGCGCCCCACACCGCCAGAAAAAACGATGTAAGGCGCGATCTGTTGGTGATAAAGCTCGGCTGCATATTCAGCTACGCGAGTATCGTTGCTACACAATACAAAGATACAGTCGGAAGGCGTAACCTTGTGACCCATCGACATAAAGTTCCAAAGGGTGTCGACTGAGCGATGCAGTTTTATGTTGGGATTTTTGTTAGCAATAGATTGTTCAGTCATGAAGTGCGTCCAGTGTGGATTCGAATTTAAATGAATAACCTAAGTCGAGAATCTTCTTCGAAGAGATTAACTTGTCTGGGGTATCAACAACAGCGGGCAGAGGCTCACTGCTGTTGGCGCTTTTCAGTGCCGCGGCATAAAACTCCGCCTTACTGACTGTATTTGGTGTGGTCACGTTAACTATTTCATTGTGCAGTTGACTGATAGCGAAATCGACAGCACCAATTGCATCATCAAGGTGCAGCATGTTGGCTGGAGCTTGAGTGCTGACTTGTTTTAACTTGCTTGCGAAGCGTGATGGGTGACGGCTTGGGCCGATTAAGCCACTAAAGCGAAGAATGGTGTAGTCGATACCGGAATCAATCACTGACTGTTCAGCTTGCAGCATGATTCGTGCGTTATCGGAAAATAAAGACGCGTGCTCGTTATCTGAGGTCGAAAGAGGGAGTGATGCATCCAGCTCGTTCAGCACACCCGGCTTAGTTGGGTATACCGTAGTTGAACTAACCATAATGAGCTTTTTAATGTTGGCCTTTTGGCATGCATTGGTGAGTTGCTGCCAGTAGTCGGCATACTCTTGTCCTGCTCCTTTTCTAAAGCCAGGAGGGAAGCTGCCAATCACAATTTCAGTGTTGTTTTCGAGTAACAATGAATAGAGTCGCCCGATAGTCTGTTGTGGATCGGATGAATCAAAGCTAAACACTTCACATGGAATTTGTTCGCTACCAATGGCATCTGCTCCCGCTTGGGTCGTTTTCGTGACCACTACTCGGTTACCATGTTTTTCTAAATGTTCAGATAAAGGTGCACCTACCCATCCTGCACCGACAATAAATATAGAAGCCATGTGTTCCTCACAACTGCAAATGACGAATTTACAATAAGCCTAACAAAGCTTTGCCCAAAAATGAAAAAACTCCACGGCCGAAGCAAGTGGAGTTTTTACTAGAACAATGGAGCTTTAGTTTAGTACGCGAAGAAGCTTGTCTGCGCGCTCTGCCATCTCGATACCTTCATCTGTTAGGTAACCGCCGTCTGGCTGAGTACAAAGGTTTTTTTCGAATAGGCGCTTAACAGCGTCTTGAGTTTCTTGAGCTGCCTCTTGATGGACTTTAATTCCAGTAGCTGCACTACTTACATCAAATTGAAGAAGGAGGTTTAAATCAGCAATATGTTCAGCGTTGTACTTCATAATTAACCTATATATTCATAACGTTCTCTACCTTCACCTTAGTGCGCATTCTCGGCTCAGGCAATAGCAAATAAAGAGAATTGATAAGTGATACCAAATTGATTGATTAATCATCGAGTGATGAGTTTATTTTGGTTATATTGGGTGATTTGCACCCACTTAAATCATCAGTGATGTTTATTGCTAAGTGGTTGTAATATATTGTGACTAGAAATATTTTGCATTGAGCGAATATTGTATAAAAAGGATATGCATAAGTGAGAGCGAACAAAGTAGCATTAACGATCAGTATGCTATTTGCTATCTCAGGTTGTCAAAGCACACCCTCAGAGCAGACAGACGCGAACCAAACCACAAACAACAATAATGAATCGACAATAGAGGTCCGTTCATTTCAGTCTGTCCAAAGCGTTTACTCCGAATGGGAAGTTAAGCTTGAAGACCATGCTCAATTGTCTCTCTATGCACCAGAGAATTACAATGAACTATTAGACGCATGGGATGATGCTGAAAGCATTTATGCGGACTTACTTAAAGACGAAACTCGGATAACCAAGAGTTACTCCATTTTTTCGAGCCTAACTTACGCTGAAGCCTTCGATGAAAAAATCGCTTTGATCAAATCAAACTATGACTCGATCTTAGTGTTAAAGAAGAAGGCTGATCGAGTACTCGCGGATTCGATTGTCCAAATGGATTACCTGAAGTTTCTTGGCGCAGATACCATGTTTACCTCGAGCTACAAACGTTTGTATTCAGAATACAGCGAGTTGTTCGAGTATGTGCTGGTCGATGAGCTTGAAGACGCTCAAGAAGCGCAGGTGGAATTTCTTAACAATGCTCGCTTACTAGAAGTTAAAGTGGCGCATAAGAAATACATCGAACCTTTGAAGAACGAATTAGAGTTCTTGGAAGATGAAGATTTCGATGACGTTGTTCCACTGACGTTTGCTAAAGCGGCATCTCAAATTGCTTTGGCAGAAAGCCAAGTGAAAGCCAGTCCCCGTGAAAAGTCTATCATTGAAGACGCAGTTCACGCTGCGGAGTTCGAATTAAACCACGTACGCAGTGTTGCTCATGAAGTCAAAGTGCTGGCGAGCGTAAAAGGCGACCAGTTCGAACAGTCGGTTTTGAATGCAGAGAACCAGTTATTGAGCATTTCACGAGTGGTTAATGATGAAGATCACCGTGATGTTGTATTGCGTCTTCAGTCTCAAAAAATTGTAGCGAGTGTTAAAGCGCTGAAAGGCTCAGACATGACGGCGTCATTAAAGTCAGAGATTAAAACTTTGACTGAGCAATTAGCTAAGCAGGAGTCTGAAAACCAGAAGCAAGCGCAGCAACTGTCTGAAGCAACCAAGCACAGTGAGTTGCTCGGTGAGCAGATTACCAAGAGTGATGCTCACATTAAAAGCTTAGAAGAGTTAGTGGATAGTTTGAAAAGCTTAGGTGGCAAAGTGGCCAACGAAAGTGACTCTGATGTGATGTCCCCAGCTGTTGAATCTACTCTAGAGGATTCAACCCTAGAACAATCATCAGAAGAAGTGATTGAACCTTCGGTTTAGCATCACTAATTTCTTTATTTGTGATTGAGTTAAAAGCGCCTTAGGGCGTTTTTTTACGTTCTGTTGATCTATGTCAAAATCTAGAAATAAAAGCGCTCTGTGAGACATTTTAGTGTACGTTATTCTTTGATTTTTAACGTAACTTGTTGATATTTATAGATGTGTTGTTTTCTATGCTGATAACTAATCATTCAGCAGAGTTTTCTTTTTACTACTAAAGTCGTATGAATTTGGAATAACTCGGACTATTTGCTTTCAACAAGGCTGTGAGAGCTATTTTGTGCCTAAAATAGCTCTTGAATTCAGAAATGAAAGAGAGGATTATCGCGCTCCCGACGACATGTTTCAAAATGTAAATCATCATGAATCTAAACCAATTTGACTCATTATTACCGCCACAAATGGCTGAGCGCGCTGCAGATATTGGCGTAGGTAAAGCAACCAAAGATCCAATCAAATCTTTTCTCCTAGCGATTTCCGCTGGCATACATATCGGTATTGCGTTTGTGTTTTACACCATCGTAACGACTGGTGCTGGTGATTTGCCGTGGGGTATTACTCGCTTATTAGGTGGCTTTGCATTTAGCTTGGGCTTAATTCTCGTTGTTGTTACCGGTGGTGAGCTATTTACCAGTTCGGTGCTGACTCTGGTTGCTCGTGCAAGTGGCAAGATTACTTGGCGCACGCTCGTTAAGAACTGGGCTACGGTTTATGTAGGTAACTTGATTGGCGCATTGATGCTGGTGGCTTGTATGTTACTGACCAAACAGTACATGTTCGACCACGGCCAAGTGGGTTTGAATGCAATGGCGATCTCTCAACATAAGATGCACCATGATTTTATCCAAGCTATCGCGCTCGGCATCATGTGTAATGTATTAGTTTGTATCGCGGTATGGATGACGTTTAGTGGACGTACTCTGACTGACAAAATTGCGGTAATGATTTTACCTGTAGCGATGTTCGTATCGGCTGGTTTTGAGCACTGTATTGCAAATATGTTCCAAGTGCCTTTAGCTATCGGCATCAAAACATTTGCTTCGGCTGAATTTTGGACAATGACAGGCGCTAACCCAGCGGACTATGTTGATCTGAACATGGCGGACTTTTTGATGAACAACTTGCTGCCCGTTACCATCGGTAACATCATTGGCGGCGGTATCTTTGTTGGTATGTGGTACTGGTTGATCTACCTACGTGACTAACTCAGTTGACGAAATGAGTTAACGCTCTGTGGAAACACTGAACTGACTTATGACATTTACAAGACGGCCTGCATTGCAGGCCGTTTTTTATTTGTGGAAAACCTACTTCTTCATCTCTCTAATGATCATCTGAAAATTCAACAGCGCTGATTACCATGTGTGTATATGTCTTTGAAATCACCCAAAGATCGAAGGCGATGATCTTTCCTTGGGTCGAAATGGACAAAAAAGGATCTATATTGATTTGGTTATCCACAGTTTCTGTGGATAACCTGTCTCAAATTCAGTGAGTAACCAGATCTAAGTGGAGTAGGGAGGTTATTTCGAAGGCTGTATTTGAGCGAGAACTCGCCCTTCTTTGGTCAGAGATGTCTTCAATGAGAGGTGAAGTACAAGGGCTAGAGAGCAGCTCATCATCACGAAAATCGCCAGCATGATCATCAGTTGATACTTAATCGCGATCATCGGTGAAGCACCACCTAAGATCTGTCCAGTCATCATTCCTGGCAGCGTTACTAAGCCTGTGGTTGCCATAGAGGCCATGATAGGGGACATCGCTTTCTGTATTGCATTACGTACAAAAGGCGCAGCAGCATAAGTAGGAGACGCGCCTAACGCGATTGCTGCTTCATATTCTGATTTCTGTGTTTCAAAGGCACCAAACAGGTTCTGCAATGCCACGATATTACTGCTTAAGCTATTACCCAATAACATCCCTGCGATTGGGATAAGGTACTGCGCGTTAAAAACCGGTGTCGGCTTAATGATGAAAAAGCAGATGAACAAGACAATAGGTACACAAGTTACCGCAAGGCTAACGGCGACAGGAGCCAAAAGTAGGTTTCTTGGCAGTCTAGATTTTTCAACAATCGAGCTTGCACCGACGATAATCATAGTAAATAACCACAGCAAATTGACCCACAAACTATTCAAAGTGAACAAGTATTCTAGGTAAAGTCCCACCAGAAATAGCTGAATAACCATACGAATGATGCTGATAGAAGCCTCTTTGCCAAGGCCGAGTTTTAACTTGTGGTTGATGGTAATGGGTAGCAAGAGAAGTGAGCTGAAGAACAATAACTGCCACCAAGATATATCAATAACGTCTTGCATAATGTTTCCTTTTAAGTAGGTCCCCATCATATCTGAAAGTGCCAAATGATGCATTTCAGCTTCTCAGCCGTTGCTTTAAAAAATACTCAATAATTTAACAATCAAACCACAGAATATTGGTTTTTTGAGGCATTTTTGGCTACTACTTAGTAGGTAAAACGTTAAAATTGGTTACAATACGGTTGCGCAGGTGTTGGAATTTAACATTTGTGAAATATACTTAATTCTTCACATTTGTTAATACTTTTTAATAACTTTGTTTAACTAAAAACAACTTTGGATGAGCTCAAAAAAGTATTGATTAGCAAGGGTTATAACGGGAGATTTGATTGAACCCTACTTTGAGTATGGTCTAAAATTTGTCGTTAGATACTTAAGAACTTTAGCCCCATAGAATGGGTTACTCGAAATTACTAAATACAAAATAGGCAAAATGTATGAGTGATGTTAATAAAATTGAAACTAGCGAAAAACATTCGCTGGAGTGGAAGTCTTTCCTCTTCATCGCGGTGGTTCTCTTCCCAATATTAAGTGTGGCTTTTGTAGGCGGTTACGGCTTCCTAGTTTGGGCACTGCAAGTGTTTGTATTCGGACCTCCAGGTGCTCACGGCGGCATGTAATGCCCTCTAAGTAACAACATTTTTTAAAATCAATATTTAAGAGAGCTAAACATGAAATCATTTTTAGTTAAATTATGGCGCACAATGACTCGCCCAGCAGTACACATCAGTCTTGGTGTACTAACTATGGGTGGCTTTATCGCCGGTGTTATTTTCTGGGGCGGTTTTAACACAGCTCTAGAGCACACAAATACAGAAGAATTCTGTGTAAGCTGTCACACCATGCGTGACAACGTATACGTAGAACTACAAGAAACGGTTCACTGGAAAAACACTTCTGGTGTACGTGCTACTTGTCCTGACTGTCACGTTCCACATGAATGGACAGCAAAAATCGCTCGTAAGATGCAAGCTTCTAAAGAAGTATTCGCTCAAGTATTTGGTGACCTAGATACGCCTGAGAAATTCGAAGCTCGTCGTATCGAACTGGCTAAACACGAATGGGATCGCTTCTCTTCGAACAAATCTCTAGAGTGTAAAAACTGCCACAACTACGATTCAATGGATTTCGAAAACATGCGCCCAACAGCGCGTATCCAGATGAAGAACGCGGCAGAGCGTGATCAAAGCTGTGTTGACTGTCACAAAGGTATTGCTCACAACCTTCCATTAGATATGGCATCAGCGAGCGGTATTGTTGGCGAGCTAGAAAACGTAGCAAGCAGCACATCTTACGCAAATGGTTCAGACGTGATCTCTATTCGTCACCTACCAATGTACACAGATGAAACAGCTGAAGTTGAAGCGGGTCTATTAAGCCCTGCAAGTAAAGTTGCGGTTATCGACGAAAAAGGCGATATGATCAAGATTCAAATCGACGGTTGGCGTAAAGCGAAAGGCTTCGGACGTGTAATCCAAGAAGACTTCGGTATGAACATCTCGACTGCAATCTTGACGAAAGAAGTATCTCAAAGTGACGTTATCACTGTTGGTGAGAAGAAAGAAGATGAGCTTACTGGCCTTCCATGGGAAGAAGTTAACCTAGCACTTTGGATGAAGAAAGAGTCTATGGTTGATAACTTCGATCCAATCTGGAACGCAGCGGGTCAAGCGTACCAATCTAACTGTTCAACGTGTCACTCACAGCCAGATGAAGCTCACTTCAGCGCTAACGGTTGGGTAGGCATGCTAGATGGTATGATTGCATTCGTTAACTTCGATACAGATACAGAAGCACTGGTTCTTAAGTATCTACAGAAGCACTCATCAGATTTTTCTGAAGGCCATCACTAATAAGACGTCAATTGGAGTAACACAATGGCAATTACAAGAAGAAGTTTTCTGAAAGGTGTCGCTACTACAAGTGCGGCATCGGTTATCGGTCCAAGCTTATTGGCGTCGGCATCAGCGTCTGCAGCAGAAACAGACGGTGCGTGGAAAGTCTCTGGTTCTCACTGGGGTGCATTCCGAGCTCGCGTTTACGCGGGTAAAGTACAAGAAATTAAACCTCTAGAAATCGATCAGCACCCAACAGAGATGCTGAAAGGTATTAAAGGTATTATCTACAGCCCATCACGTGTGCGTTACCCAATGGTTCGCCTAGATTGGTTGAAGAAGCATAAGTACAGCGCAGACACGCGTGGTAACAACCGCTTTATTCGTGTGACTTGGGATGAGGCACTAGACCTTGTTTACCGCGAGCTAGAGCGCGTACAGAAAGATTACGGTCCATGGGCGCTTCACACAGGTCAAACTGGTTGGAGACAAACAGGTCAGTTCCATAGCTGTACTAACCACATGCAACGTGCAATGGCACTTCACGGTTACTCTGTGAAGAAAATCGGTGACTACTCAACAGGTGCTGGTCAAACGATCATGCCTTACGTGCTAGGTTCTACTGAAGTGTACGCACAAGGTACATCTTGGGAACTTATCCTAGAAAACAGTGACAACATTGTTCTTTGGGGTAACGATCCAGTTAAAAACCTTCAAGTAGGTTGGACATGTGAGACTCACGAGTCGTTCGCATACCTAGAACAGCTGAAAGAAAAAGTTGCTAAGAAAGAGATCAACGTTGTTTCTGTTGACCCTGTTAAAAACAAAACAGGTCGTTACCTAGAAAACGAGCAAATGTACATCAACCCACAAACTGATGTGGCGTTCATGCTTGGTGTTGCTCACGTTCTTTACAACGAAGGCCTATACGACAAGAAGTTCATCGAAACTTACTGTCTAGGTTTTGAAGATTTCATCAAGTACGTTCAAGGTGAAACGAAAGACAGAGTTGAGAAGACGCCAGAATGGGCTTCTGCTATCTGTGGCGCAAGCGCGGACTCTATCCGTGAATTCGCTAAGATGCTGGTTAACGGTCGTACACAGATTCTTGTTGGTTGGAGTATCCAACGTCAGGAGCACGGTGAACAGCCTTACTGGATGTGTGCAGTTATCGCAGCAATGGTTGGCCAAATTGGTCTTCCAGGCGGTGGTATCTCTTACGGTCACCACTACTCTGGTATCGGTGTATCTTCAACTGGCTTCGCTGCTCCGGGTTCATTCCCGCTGAACATCGACCAAGGTCAATCGCCTAAGCACACTAACACTGATTACAACGGCTACAGCCGCGTAATCCCTGTTGCGCGTTGGGTAGATAGCCTGCTAGAACCAGGTAAGAAGATCAAAGCAAACGGCGCAACAGTGACACTGCCTGACATCAAGATGATGGTATTCAGTGGTAACAACCCGTGGCACCACCACCAAGATCGCAACAAGATGCGTAAAGCATTCAAGAGCCTACAAACTGTAGTGGCTGTTGATTTCGCTTGGACTGCAACTTGTCGTCACTCTGATATTGTTCTTCCAGCTTGTACTCAGTGGGAACGTAACGATATCGATGGTTACGGCGCGTACTCTGGCCGTGGTTTGATCGCAATGCACAAGCTAGTGGATCCTCTGTTCCAGTCTAAGACTGACTTCGAGATCATGTCTAGCCTAACTAAGCGTTGGGGTCGTTACGACGATTACACGCGTGGTATGGACGAAATGCAGTGGGTTAAATCTCTGTACGACGAATGTCGCGCATCAAACGAAGGTAGCTTCGAAATGCCTGAGTTTGCTGAGTTCTGGGAGAAAGGTTTCCTAGACTTCGGCAAAGGTAAGCCATGGACTCGTCACGCTTCATTCCGTGAAGATCCAGAGATCAACGCACTAGGCACGCCTTCTGGTTTCATCGAAATCACAAGCCGTACTGTTGGCAACATGGGTTACGAGCACTGTCAAGAACACCCAATGTGGTTCGAGAAATCTGAACGTTCACACGGTGGTCCAGGCTCTGACAAGCACCCGTACTGGCTACAATCTTGTCACCCAGACAAGCGTCTTCACTCTCAGATGTGTGAATCTGAAGAGTGGCGTGCGACTTACGCGGTACAAGGCCGTGAGCCAATCTACATCAACCCAGTAGATGCTAAGAAGAAAGGCATCAAAGATGGCGATGTAGTACGTGTGTTCAACGACCGTGGTCAACTACTAGCGGGTGCTGTTCTAATGGATAGCTATGCTCCTGGTGTTGTTCGTATCGAAGAAGGTGCTTGGTACGGTCCGATCAACGAGAAAGTGGGCGCGCTAGATACATACGGCGATCCAAACACACTGACTCAAGATATCGGTACGTCTGAACTTGCTCAAGCAACGTCAGCAAACACATGTTTGGTTGATTTCGAGAAGTTCCAAGGCAAACTGCCTCCAGTAACTTCATTCGGTGGTCCAATCGAAGTTTCTTAAGTCTTGTCTTAAGAACCAAGATTAAAGCTTGAATTAAAGCCCCTGTAAGCACTCTTACAGGGGCTTTTTGTATTTTTGATATCAGTTGTTGGTGTTTCTAAATAAGCATTATACAGGGCTAATAGAGGGCGTTTTTGAGACAGGCTGTAACGCGCTGTTTGAGAGAGGTGGTAGAAGCAGTGAAGCAGGAAGGGAATGTAAAAAGAACCTGTGGAAAGACTTAAGCAGGCGGAAACAAAAAGGCCGATACAAAGTACCGACCTTACAGAAGCCTATGGAGTTAACTCTACTCAAGTTAGATCTCAAATATAAACCAGTAGCTATAAGCACAGATTAGTGCGGGCACACTAGAGTATAAGGTCGCGACCAGTGCCGCTTTGGGAGCCATCGCAATCGCAGGGAATAGCGCGTCACCATCATTTGAAATTGCGTTACCTACCTGAGCCGAAAGTGGCAGGGCGCCTGAAAGGTATAAGCTAGTGACCAATAATTGCGGTCCACAGCCCGGTAGCAAACCCATCAACACGCCAGCCAGGGGGAGCATGATGCCCCAGCTTGAGAATAGCGTCGCAAAATCAACATTTGCTATCACAGAGCCAAATTCAAAGAAAAGAAAGGCAACCACCATCCAAGCGGTGACAAAGTTTGTATCTTGAGCGGTCTTTTGCAATGGGTGAGAGCCTATACACTTTTCGTCCTCACTCACGGCTGATTTGTAATCCTCAATTTCACGGGTTAGCCCCCACAGAAACATCGAGCTGATCAGCAAAACTGTCCCCGCCCATTCCATCGACATTTCAGGCAAAGCGAGCAGCTCGTTCACATCGACTTGAAAAGAGCCAAGTAGGGCAACGGCAGCACCCGGAATAATCAGTACAGACCACAGGTAACCTTGCAGGTTTATCGCTTTTTTAGAGACCGATTCTTTGTCTTGAGATTGAGAAGCACAGCTGCTCACCACTTCATTTTTCTGTGCTTTTTTTGGGCGTAAGAAGTCGTCTGCGTGAAACAAGTTAATGATTCGGCCTGACGCAGTTCCGACAATCACGCCCATCGCCATCATGGCTAAACCTGTCTTAGGCTCGCTCGCTATGAGCAGGAACGCCGCGTCACCCATGGTTGAGACGAGCACCGCAACTACCGCACCAAATCCGAGTTTTCCCGAGATAAATTGTGTGGTTACCACTATCGCACCGCCACAGCCGGGCAACGCGCCCATGAGAGCCGCGAATACCACTTGGTTTGAACGAGATTGATGGACGAGCTTATTGAAGACGTTATCTTTGTTTATGTACAGACTTAACCAGTGGTAAATAGCCAAGGTTAAAGCAACATAACAAGACACTGCCCAAAACGCGTCTGACAAGATAGTGACCGTCAATTCTCGCGTGGCAGGCGCCATAACTAAAGCTGCAAGTGAGATAGGTAAAAGCAGGCGCTTAAAGGACAGTGAAAACTGAGTTGTTTTCGCAGCGCTGCTGCTTGGCAAAAAAGAGATTAGTCGATCCATAGGTGTTACTCAAAAATAGTGGCTTAAGATAAATATATACGAATGATAATAATTATCAATTGCATTTGTTGTTTTTTTATCTATTGTTACTATTGGCTAAACCTACGAAACATGACCAATCTGAAAAAATGAGGTAAAGTATGGCTAATAAAGAGAGGCTCTAAAGGTAGAGTCATAATTGTTAGTGTAATAGGAAGAAACATGATTTTAGTTGTTGGTCACAAAAACCCTGATAGTGACAGTATTTGTAGTGCGTTAGTTGCAACAGAGCTTCTTAAAGCTCGTGGCGAGGAAGCGACACCAATTCGCCAAGGCGAGATCAACCGCGAAACTCAACACATTCTAGAAGTCGCTGGTGCTGAAAAGCCAGAGCTTCGTACTTCTGTTGCTGGTGAGAAAATCTGGCTAGTAGACTACTCAGATCTAGCACAAGCACCAGATGATGTTGCTGATGCAGAGATCGTAGGTATTGTCGATCACCACCGTCTAGGTGACGTGATGACAGTAAACCCAATGGAAGCTTGGATCTGGCCTGTTGGTTGTACAAACACTGTACTTTTCAACATGTTCAAGATTGAAGGTCACGCAATCTCTCAACAAATCGCTAAACTAATGATGTCTGCAATTCTTTCAGACACAGTGGGTTTCGCTTCTCCAACATGTACTCAAAAAGACAAAGACGCCGTTGCTGAGCTTGCTGAAATCGCAGGTGTAGAAGACGTTGATGCATTCATCAAAGCGCTTCTAATCGCTAAGACAAACATCGAAGGCCTATCTGCTGCACAGCTAGTAGAAAAAGACCTTAAAGGCTACCCATTCAACGGTCGTGATGTTGTTGTTGGTCAAGTTGAACTTGCGACTCTTGAGCAAGTAGACGGCATGATTGAGGCGCTAGAAGCTGATCTTGAAGAGCGTTGTGAGAAAGATGGTCTAGCGTTCGCTGCGGTAATGCTAACAGATATCACTACTGCTCAAACTCGTCTTCTATACAAAGGTGAGTGGGCTGAGAAATTGGTTAAGCACGAGAAAGACGGCGTATTGATGATGGAAAATACACTAAGCCGTAAGAAGCAAGGCTGGCCTTGGCTACAAGGTGAGCTTGTTTAATCAAGTCGCTTAATATTAAACGCCTGCTTATTTAGCAGGCGTTTTTCTTTGAAGTAGACTTTCTTCTTCATCGATAATGTTTGAAGTTAAAAACACTCGGCATAAAATAGCTTTAAGAGCAAAGTTACTGACTAAAGTAGGAAATTAAGATGACTACACAGCTAGACGATAAAAAAATCGCTGAAATCAACAAGTATACGGGCGAGCAACGCCTGAAATACTGTGTGAAAGAAATCGTAGCAAACCGTGAAGTATGGATCTTAACCGATGAACACGGTTGTGTAATGCTGAACACAGAAGATGAAGATTGTGTTCCAGTATGGCCAAACCAAGAGTTCGCAGAATCATGGGCAACGGGTGATTGGTCTGAGTGTAAAGCTGAGTCTATTTCGTTGAACAAATGGCACAGTCGCTGGACGAACGGTCTAGAAGACGACGAACTTGCTGTTGTAGTATTCCCGAACGAGCAAGAAGAAGGCGTTATCTTGTTCCCGGATGAGTTCGACTTCGAATTGAAAAAGCAGGCAGCTAAGCGCTAGTTCTTTCGTAATACAGTAACATCGTAAGTCAGCGTTGCCTTTCTTAGGCAGCGCTATCATTCAATTATCCCATCTAAGTTACTTCCAACGTATATTCGTCAATACCCAATCAACTGATACAAAGGCGCTTGCTGTGCGGCTTTAGAAGCTTGCTGAAGCACACCTGTTTTGCTGTATCTCTTGAGTATCTTTCGAACGATAGGTTTTACTTCAGATTTTGTCATTCCAGCTTTCAATTCTGGTTCATACAGCAATTGCAGTAGCACTACGTCTAACGGCGATAATAAGTCTTCTGGCGTGTGGTCGTTGAAAATAGAAGGGTAGGCTTTATCTGAATCATTCGGCAGGCCTAGAACTTGTGTGATCTCTTCCACGATACAGGCGACCAGCTTACCTCGCGATCTTGCCTGATCAACCGGGATTACAATCCCAGCGTATACAATCTCGCCTTTAGAATTGGTTCTATAGCCCGCCGTGCAGATGGCGCTATTTAAATGTTCAGTTGAGTTGAGCTTGAGCACCGATTTCGCCTCAGATACCCACTGGCTCTGCCTTGTGTATATCCATTTAACGTTCGCTTCGGACTCTTTACTGACGATTGTTATTGGATGTTGGGTGACTTCAGATAAGTGTTTGATATGAAGCTCTGTGAGCTCTTGATGCAGTTCCTCATCGCCCACTCGATGATCGATCCAAATCTTGATCGGTTGTTTCCATTTGGCGAGTGGTTTGTTGCCTTGGGAATATTCGTGTTGAAGTGCGACGTTATAAAAGGCAGTTTCGACGAAGCTTCTATCTAGCCAGGTGAGGGGTGTGCTTGTTGCGTTAAAGGAAAACAGCGCCAACAAAAGGGGAAGCATTGAAGCTCTTAATAACATACCTTTCCCCTTTGTTGAACGTAGCGTGATTCGAGATTAGTGGTTCGGCGCTTTGGAGAAATGGCTCTCAACCAATCTTTGGGTGATTTGGTGAGTTGGATTGGTTAACACTTGATCCGTTTCCCCACTCTCAACCACATTGCCTTCATGCATGACAATAATCTTGTCGGTAATGTGCTTAACAATACCGAGGTGTTGAGATACATAAACGAACGATACGCCCATCTCTTCTTGTAACTCTAAGAACAGATTGATGATTTGCGAGCGCATTGCCATGTCCAAACCATTTAAAGCTTCATCAGCAACAATGATGGATGGCTGAAGTATTAAGGCACGAGCCAAACAAACCCTTTGTTTCTGGCCTGCAGCAAGCATCTGAGGGTAGAAATACGCATGTTCCGGTAGAAGGCCTACGCGCAGTAGTGTGTCTTTCACACGACGCATACGAGCTTCTGGAGGCATGTTGGTGTTTCGCTTTAATGGACCTTCAAGAATTCGACCGATCTGAATGCGCGGGTTAAGTGACGTATTCGGATCTTGGAAGATCATTCGAATCAGCTTACAACGAGTCGAGTAGTCTTTGTGCTCTAGCTTTTCGCCATTCACGCGGATCTCGCCTGCGGTTGGCTCCACCATGCCTGCGAGCATTCTGGCTAATGTTGATTTGCCAGAACCATTCTGGCCGATAAAACCAATTGTCTGGCCTGCTTCAAGAGAAAAGCTAACTGGCTTCACCGCCTGATGAATCTTTTTACGGAAAAGACCAGAGCGAGTCGTAAAGTCTTTAGACAAATTACTGACTTCTAATAATGCACTCATGATTTCTTTTTCTTCTCCATATTCAGAGGGAAGTGACAGTTGAACTTATGGTTCTTGATACGTTTCGTATGTGGGATCTCGACACACTGCCTTTGTGCGTATGGGCAGCGAGGCCCTAATCGACAACCAATAGGAAGATGTTGCAGCGGTGGAATTGACCCCGGCAAAGACTGGAGCTTCTCCTTGTGGGGAATCCAGTCGTTAAAGTCTGGCATCGCTTTTAACAAAGCAACGGTGTACGGGTGCTTTGGTGCATCCAACAGCTTCGGTGTATCAGCGGATTCTACCGATTGACCACAGTACATCACGGTAATGCGAGTCGCCCATTGGGTAATGGTGGTTAAGTCATGGCCGATCAACACGATGGTGGTGTTATTGATCTGGTTCATACGACTCAAAAGACGCAATATTTGAGACTGTGTAATTGGGTCTAAATCGTTGGTTGGCTCGTCAGCAATCAAGACTTTTGGCTTGGCAGCGATCGCCATTGCGATCATGACTTTTTGACACTCACCATCTGTCAGCTCATAAGAGTAACTGTCCATTAGGCGAGAGTGGTCTTTGATGCCGACTTTGTGTAGTAATGCGATCGCTTGCTTCTTACGCCACTTAAATCGTTGCCACCAACGACCTTCAAACGAATGGGAAGGGATCGCTTCAACGAGCTGGTTACCTACTTTTTCAGAAGGGTCAAGACACGTTGATGGCTCTTGGAAGATCATTGCGATATCGCGGGCGATCACTCGGCGTCTTTCTTTCGGCGTCAGTTGCAGTAGGTCGATATTACCTAAGCGCATTCGGTCTGCAGAAACCTTCCAGTTTTCTTTACATACTCCGACGATCGCTTTTGCAACCAAACTCTTACCTGAGCCTGATTCACCTACTAAGCCACGAATTTCCCCTTCATTGAGGGTAATACTCATTCGATCTACGGCTTTAACCATCCCTTGAGGGGTCTCAATCTCGATGGTTAGATGTCGAATATCAAGTAACGGCATTATTCGATTCCTGCATTTAGCGCTTGGCGAACACCTTCACCGACGAGGTTAATCACGATAACTGTAAACATAATAGCTAAGCCGGGTAGGGTAACTGTCCATGGCGCAAGGTAAATCAACTCGACCGAATCACCCAAGATGGAGCCCCATTCGGTACTCGGTGCTTGAGCGCCAAGCCCTAGGAAACCTAAAGCCGTGATATCAAGAATTGCGACTGACAGTGCCAGCGTAACTTCAAGAGCGATCACGGTAAGGATGTTCGGAAGGATTGAGTTCCATAGCAGGTAAAAATCGTTCGCACCATCAAGGCGAGAAGCCAGAATATAGTCTTTTTCTACTTCAGCATGCACGGCAATGTACACCGAGCGTATAAAGCGCGGGATCAGTGCCAAGCACAAGGCGAGCAAGATATTAAACTCCCCAAAGCCAAGGAATGCCACGAAGATAATCGCCAGCAGAAGAGATGGAATCGACATAACAGTATCAAGCAGGTGGTTTAGCGTGCTTGATAGTAAACCGCGCGTCATACCAGCAAGTACGCCAATCAGACAACCAATGACGGCTGCGATAAAGGTAATCACCACCGCGGCGCCGAAGGTTAACTGAGAGCCAATTATTAGGCGAGAGAGAATATCTCTGCCTAAGTCATCCGTACCCAAAAAGTATTCTACCGTTCCCGCAGGATCCCAAGAGGGCGGCGTTAATAGGTGACCGGTTTGTTCTTGTGCATCATGCGGGGCTAGCCACGGTGAAGTGACGGTGACCAGAATGATAAGCACCAAACACCACAAGCCAAACATAGCTAGATTATTGCTGCGGAAGCTGCGCCAGAAACGTTCGAACTGGGTTGGAATCTGTTCTTCTTGGTAGACGTTATTTGTTAGCATACCATTCCTTCCTTACCAGTGGATTGATCATCGCGCCCAGTAGATCGGACAGAATATTAGCGGTCAAAACTAAGGTAGCCACCACAATTACACCAGCTTGAATTGAAACGTAATCTTGATTCGATAAGGCATCCAATAACCAGCGGCCAATGCCCGGCCAGTTAAAGATAGACTCGGTAACAATAGCAAGCGTTAACATACTCGATAGCTGAACACCGACCTTAGGAATAATCGGAGGTATCGCGTTTCTTAGCACGTGCTGCGTGATGATCTCTCTAGTGGAAAGACCTTTAATTCGCGCAGCGCGGATGTAGTTTTGCGTCATTACTTCAGCCACTGACGCTCTCATCAATCGGATGACCTGAGTCGTTGGCGCCAGTGCTAAAACAAGACAAGGCAACGCCATGTGCTCGATAACACTTTGTAGTGCGTGCGCACGGTAGCGACCCTCGGCAAAAAAGGCGTCAATCATCGCGAATCCAGTCACGTGTTCAATCTCGTAAAGTAGGTCGTATCGGCCACCAACTGGGAACATTTCAAAGTGCAGTGAAAACACCATGATCATCAGCAACGCGACCCAAAATATAGGCGCAGAGTAACCGGCCATTGAGGTGAACGATATGGTGGTATCAACAAATTTACCTTGTCTCATACCAGCAATGGTGCCGAAAGGGATACCGATGATGAGTGCCAACACAAAGGCAAAGAAGCACAGCTCTAGCGTTGCAGGGAACACCAGGACCAACTCATCGATGATAGGCACACCGTGTTTGCTTAGGCCAAAGTTTAGCGTCGATAATTCAGTGATATAGCTAATCCAACCGGGCCAAAAATCTTGAATTGCCCAAGGTGAGGTTTGGTCTAATCGAAGCAGGGAAAAACCTACCAAGGTCAGAATTCCTAGCGTAATAACGAATAAGTTTACACGTCTTAATGTATACCAAAACATTACTGCACCTCTCTTCTGACTTGATCAAAAGGTTGGGCATTGAAAGGACTTGCTTTAAAGCCTGTTAGCGAACGATCGTGCACGCGAAATTGCACGCCATGAGCTAAAGGAATCACAGGAACTTCTTCATTGAGAATGTTTTGGGCTTGTCGGTACAAGTTCACACGGTGCCTTTGTTGATTGATCTCTAATGCTAAGTCGAGAAGGAAATCAAAGTCTGAATTACACCACATCGAGACGTTTAACCCTGCACGCTCAGAGCTGCATGAGAGCAGCGGACGTAAGAAGTTGTCCGGGTCACCGGTATTGCCTATCCAGCCTGTAAGCAACAAGTCTGTTGAGGAAATAGAGGACAACTGTGTGCGGTCAAATCGGTCGTCGGTATAGAGTTTCAATTCAATACCAATATCGGCTAAGTTTGCTTGGATAAGTTCTGCCGTTTTTCTTGGACTTGGATTGTATGCGCGTGGCTCTAGTGGTACCCACATTGAAAGCTCTAACCCAGGTTCAACGCCAGCTTCTTTGAGAAGCGCAACCGCATAGTTTCGGTCGTAGCGAACTTGAACGCTGTCTTTTTGGTGAGCCCAAGAAGTCGGAGGAAGCAAGGTGTAGGCTTTGGTTCCTGTACCGTAATACACAGAATCAAGAATGTTCTGACGATTGATGGCTAAGTTGAGCGCTTTACGAACTCGAGAGTCACGCAGTGCAGGGTGCTCAGTATTCAGCGCGATGAAAGAGACATTAACCGCCGGAGTAGCAGAAATCTTCAACTCTTCATGAGCCTGAATAATAGGGATTTGGCTAGAAATTGGTGAGTTGAGCACGTCACACTCACTACGCAGAAGCTTGGCAAGTGTGCCTGTTCCACGTTGCGAAGTATCGAACACAACTTGGTCCATTTGTACTTCACCTTTCCAGTAGTGCTTGTTCTTTTTCAAGCGCACTAGGTCGTTGATTTGGTATTCATCTAAGTAGAAAGGGCCAGTGCCGACTGGATTGGAATCGATTCGATTTTTCTCATCCGCTGCAATGAGCTGATTGGCATACTCCTTAGAGTGAATGACTGCATAGCTGGTGGCGATGTTATTGAGAAACGAATTGTCTGGGCGACTTAATTGGAATTTCACCGTTAGGTCATCAACTGCGGTGATATCGACAATCAGGTTTTTGAAGTCGATTCCGGCAAACCATGGGTATAGGCCGCCACCCACATAATGAAATGGGTTTGAACTATCAATGACACGTTCAAAGCTAAACACCACATCTTGTGCATTCATGCTACGAGTAGGGGTGAACCAGTCTGTCGTTTGGAACGCAACATTTGGGCGCAGTTTGAACGTGTACTCTGTACCTGATTTATCAACAGACCAACTTGTCGCCAAGTTCTGTTTTGGTCGGTACGTCATCGGATCAAGAGTGAGCAGTGTATCGAAAATTTGAGGACTCAGCGATTCTGCGGTAATGCCACTATCAACCAGCTGTGGATTGAAGGTACTAGGATTACCTTGGCCGCAATAAATGAAGCCTTTTTCACGGATTTGCTCGTGATTCACACACTCACCACATCCAGCGAGAAAGCTCAGCGTACAGATGCTCAGTGATAGTCTTATTAGTGCTTTCATAAAAAGAAATACTTTTCGAAACGAGGCGTTAGAGGAGCCTCAAGATCCGGACAATTTAACATTTTATTTATTCGGCTCCAAATAATAATCAAGCGTGGACAGCTATTTATCGTTAGCTTGTCCGACAATCGCGTACTTCCTCACCATTCCACGTAATTGGTTGTAGGTTAACCCAAGTAATTCTGCGGCTTGTTTCTGGTTATATTTGCTCTGTTTGAGGGCTTGGTTGAGTAGCTTGATGTCTTGTTGTTCTTGCCATGCTTTGTAATCAAGCGGCAAAGAAAACAAGCTCTCTGATGAAGTATGGCTGTTAGACGGCTCATTGCCAGTTTCCGGAGAGGAATCTTGCTCTGTTTTCCATGCGGGTTTAAATGGGTTAAACACCAAATATTCAATAGGATATGGATCTTTTCCGTGCTGATAGATAGCTCGCTCAATGACGTTTTTGAGTTCTCGTACATTCCCTGGCCAAGAATAATCCAAAAGCGATTCAACGGCAGAGGGGGCAAAGCCAACAAACAACTCCAATTCCAATTCACGACACATCTTAATGGCGTAATATTCTGCCAGTAGCATGATGTCTTCTTTTCGCTCACGCAAAGGAGGGATAGTAATGACGTCAAACGCCAGTCTATCTAATAGGTCTGCTCGGAATTCGCCCTTTAATGCCATGTCTGGTAAGTCGGCATTGGTTGCACACACCAGTCTGACATTGGCACTTAGCGCCTTTTGCCCACCGACACGTTCATATTGCCCGTATTCAATAACGCGCAGTAGTTTCTCTTGAACCGCAAGGGGAGTGGTCGCCAGCTCATCCAGAAACAGCGTTCCGCCTTCTGCTCTTTCAAAACGACCTTGATGACGCCCTTTCGAACCCGTAAAGGATCCCGATTCATGACCAAACAGTTCTGAATCAATCAAACCTTCACTTAAGGTTGAGCAGTTCAATGAGATCAAAGGTTGATCCCAACGTCTTGAAAGGTAATGCAGTCTTTGTGCGATCAACTCTTTACCTGTGCCACGTTCGCCAATGATCAGAATGGGTCTTTCTATTGGTGCGAGTTGGGAAACTTTATCTAACACAGAGAGAAAGCTAGGTGATTCACCAATGAGGTTCTGCTGCATAGCGGGTCCTTGTATGAATTAATCGCTGGAGAGGTCATGTAAGAGCCATAGTGGTGAAAAATACCAATACTTGGCTAAATTCATCATAGCATGGTTCGAGTTAATCACCATTTTATTGTAAGTAACTGATAATAAATGGCTTAAAAGTTGGCACGCTACTTGGATTATTTATGGTAGGTTTAACAACAAACGTAAATTTTTGAGCAAGTGGATTGATAAAGTCGCACAACGATTTGAAACGCATTTGCCATCATTGTAATTAAGGAGTTCCTCATGGGTATTTTTTCTCGCTTTGCAGACATTGTAAATTCGAACATCAGTGCACTTTTAGACAAGGCTGAAGATCCTGAAAAGATGATTCGCCTGATTATCCAAGAAATGGAAGATACGCTGGTTGAGGTTCGCACTAACTCCGCTAAAGCTATCGCAGATAAAAAAGAGTTAGCACGTAAAGTTGAAGCTATCGAAACTCAGATTCTAGATTGGCAAAACAAAGCGACACTAGCACTGACTAAACAACGTGAAGACTTAGCTAGAGCGGCGCTAATCGAAAAGCAAAAACTTGAAGATATAATCAAAAGCCTTCACACAGAGCAAACCTTGGTTCACGAAACCATCGAAAAGCTGACCAGTGAGATTGGCAAGCTTGAAACCAAAATCGCAGAAACACGTGCGAAGCAGCAAGCATTAATGATTCGTAATAATGCGGCAAGCAATCGTCGTGATGTTCAAAAGCATCTGCATTCAAGCAAAACCCACGAAGCAATGGCGAAGTTTGAGCAATTCTCGCGTAAAGTGGATGAATTAGAAGCTGAAGCAGATGTTTACGCCAAAACAGGTAACGCAAAATCGTTAGACCAAGAATTTGCAGATCTACAAGCTCAAGATGAAATTGAAAAAGAGCTGGTGAAACTGAAGCAACAAGTTGAAAACCGCGATAAATAATTTAGGAGTTGTCTATGTCAACATTTCTAATTGCAGGCCCACTGATTGTCTTTTTAATCTTCGTGGCACCGCTATGGTTGTTCTTACATTACCGCAGCAAGAAGAAATCCAGTAATGGTCTTTCAGAAACGGATCTTCAGCGTTTGCACAAGCTTTCTGCTCAAGCTGAATCGATGCAAGACCGAGTGAAAACACTAGAAAAAATACTGGATGCGGAGTCACCTAACTGGAGACGAAACTATGAGTAGAGAACTGTATCGCGATCCTATTAACGGTAAGCTGTCTGGCGTGTGTGCAGGGTTAGCGAACTACTTTGGCCTTGAAGTGTGGTTGGTTCGTATCTTGGTTATCTCAGCGGCACTGCTTGGTGGTAGCTTTTTGGTGTTATTAGCGTATGTAGCTTTGACATTTATGCTTGAAAAACAACCACCTCAGTATGTCGATCAAATGAAGGCTAAACAGGAGCACACGCTCAAGCAAAAACCTTGGGAAAAAGGGCAAACCGCAGAGTCGTTACTGGGCACTTTAGAGGGTGATTTCCAGAAATTAGAGACTAGTGTCCGCAATATGGAAGCTTATGTGACTTCGGATACTTTCAAAGTCGACCGCGCATTTAAGAACATGTAGTGGTAAACCTAAAAAAGATTAGATAACGGTTTAGGAAAATTTATTCCAAGCCGTTATTTTTTTTAATAATTTTTTCTAAATAAATCTTACGCTGACTGGTAAGTTACATGTGATTAATCTATGTTATAAAAATATTTATAGATATGGATGATCACCAATGTATAGAGCCTCCCTTGTCCTATTGACAGCCTTAGTTGGGTTGTCTGGGTGTGGTAAGGAGCTTCCTCCCGTGCCTGAACCTGAGTCCAGACCCGCCAAACTCTTCACTGTCTCCGTCGGTAATAATGCCTTTGAGCGTAATTTCCCTGCTACCACAGAAGCTGGTGACAGAGCGGTACTCGCATTCCGTGTTCCTGGGTTATTGCAGAGCATCGATGTGACCGCTGGGCAGCACGTGTCTAAAGGCGACGAGCTTGCTAAGTTAAATCCCGATGAATATCAACTACTCGAGAAGCAAGCAAAAGCGAATTTTCAGCTAGCCGATGTTCAATATCAACGTGCGATCAAACTTCGTAAAGATCGTGTGGTATCAGAGCAAGATTTCGACCAAGCGAAAGCGAACCACAATTCAGCTCGCGCGGTGCTTAATCAAGCTAACGCGAATCTTCGCTACACCACTTTGGTTGCGCCGTATGACGGAACCATTTCCATCATTCCTGCTGAAAACCATGAATACATTGCGGCTAAACAAGGCGTGATGAATATTCAAACCAATCAAATTCTTAAAGTCGTCTTCTTATTACCCGACCAACTTATTACGCGCTTTTCATCAGGGTTCGAGATGGATGCAACCATGGTTTTTGATGCGTTTCCTGAAAACTCTTACGTTTTAACCTTCCAAGAAGTTGATACTGAAGCGGATCCCAAAACCGGGTCGTACAAAGTCACCATGGTAATGGAAAGACCCACCGATGTTGGTATTTTGCCGGGTATGTCAGGCACAGTTCATTTAGTTTCAGCGTTAGCAGCCGCCACAAAAATTCCCACATCAGCAATGATGACTGATGGCGATGATGTCTCTGTGTGGCGCGTGAATAGCGACGGTATTGTTGAAAATGTCGCAATCATCATCGATGAAAAGCGCCATATTGTTTCAGGGTTGAACGATGGTGATCGCATCGTAACTTCTGGTGTTAATGGTCTTGAACCGGGCGTTAAAGTTCGAGAGTGGATCAAGGAAAGGGGGCTATAACATGAAAACAGTTAAAGTGGCCGCTGGACTGTCGTGCTTGGCTTTACTTACGGCTTGTGAAGATAAACAAGTTGTAGAAGTGAATAACACGCCCTTGGTTAAAGCTATCGAGATTTCAGTCATCGACTTTAGCGACAAACTCTATTTCCCTGCGGTTGCAAACGCTGCCGAGAAGGCTCATCTCAGCTTTCGAGTCGCTGGTGAAATCAATAAGCTTGATGTGAAAGAAGGTGAGCGTGTTTCACGAGGAGACATCATTGCAGAGCTTGACCCTACCGATTATCAACTGGATGTCGACAATGCTCAGGCGCGTTACACGGTAATTAACAGTCAATACAGACGTTCAAGTCCGCTAGTGAAGAAAGGTTTATTGGCGAAGTCACAGTTTGATGAAATTGCTGCTCAACGCCAGATCGCTTATGCCGAACTGGAGCTCGCAAAACTGCGCTTGTCGTTCACTAAGCTTCGTGCCCCTGTTGATGGGATCATTTCTCGTGTCAGTGTTGATCAATATGAAAATATTCAGGTAGGCCAGCAGGTCGTGAACATTCACAGTGTCGAAGATGTTGAGGTTGTTATCCAACTGCCTGACCAGATTTACGTGAATCAGCCTAGCGAACAGCTGTTATCGAATGTTGAGGCTGTGGTAAGAGTACCCAGTGGCAATGAATACACGGCGGCTATTAAGGAGTTCACCACTGAACCTGACCCAAGCACGGGCACGTTCACGGTGACGCTTGCTCTACCTATGCCGGAAGATGATTTAATTCTGGATGGTATGGCCGTTGAGGTGACGTCAAATGGGCGAGATATCGGCTTGGAGTTAAAAGCTGGGGTACTTATCCCAATCGAAGCTGTGTTTAATGCGGATGGCGATGATTTAACGCGCCAGAACTCTTATGTATGGGTGCTTAACGACGACAAGACAGTCTCGAAACAACAAGTCGTGTTAGGAAAAGCAAACCAGGAAACATTGCAGGTAGTGAAAGGATTGGAAATGGGGCAGCATGTCGTTGTTGCAGGCGTATCGCGATTGCGAGATGGGATGACAGTGGAAGTATTGTCTCAGGAGACGAACAATGAGTGAAGTAAATAACAAGCCCCAAAATGACGATCAACAGGGTGATGATCAGATCACAGGTGTTGCTTCTTACTTTATACGTAACAAAGTCATTAGCTGGATGCTATCTCTGATCTTTCTTATTGGTGGTGTCTCTGCCTTTTTCGGCTTGGGTCGTTTAGAAGATCCTGCCTTTACTATCAAAGATGCGATGGTTGTGACTTCATACCCGGGGGCAACGCCTCAGCAGGTGGAAGAAGAAGTTACCTACCCACTAGAGAAAGCGATTCAACAGCTTACCTATGTCGACGAAGTGAACTCTATTTCAAGCCGTGGCCTGTCTCAGGTAACGGTAACGATGAAGAACAACTACGGCCCAGACGATCTTCCGCAAATTTGGGATGAACTTCGCCGAAAAGTGAATGATCTTAAGGTTGAACTGCCACCTGGGGTCAATGATCCTCAAGTCATTGATGACTTCGGTGACGTTTACGGGATCTTGCTTGCGGTGACGGGTGATGGTTATAGCTACAAAGAGCTGCTGGATTACATTGATTATCTAAGGCGAGAGCTGGAGTTGGTTGATGGGGTCAGTAAGGTCTCTGTTTCTGGTCAACAACAAGAGCAAGTATTCATTGAGATATCGATGAAGCGGATAAGCTCTCTGGGTCTGTCTCCAAGCACGGTATTTAACCTTTTATCGACTCAAAATATTGTATCAAGTGCAGGAGCAGTAAGGATTGGTGATGAATATATTCGAATCCATCCAACGGGTGAGTTCCAGAACGTTGAACAGCTTGGAGATTTGATTCTTACGGAAGGTGGCGCTCAAGGGCTTATCTATCTAAAAGATGTGGCGAATGTAACTCGTGGTTACGTTGAGGTACCGAGTAACATCATTGGTTATAACGGCGAACTCGCGCTTAACCTGGGTGTCTCTTTTGCGCAAGGCGTGAACGTGGTCGCAGTGGGTGAAGACTTTGATCGAAGACTCGCCGAGCTTAAATATCAACAACCCGTCGGTATCGACATCTCCGAGGTTTATAACCAACCTAAAGAGGTGAACAAGTCGGTAAGCGGATTTGTGGTGAGTTTAGGGCAGGCGGTTGCGATCGTAATCGTGGTGTTACTGTTCTTCATGGGAGTACGATCGGGTCTGTTGATTGGTTTGATACTGCTATTGACCGTATTCGGCACCTTTATTTTCATGCAGTACTTCAAAATCGACCTTCAACGTATTTCACTGGGCGCGTTGGTTATTGCCTTGGGGATGCTGGTGGATAATGCCATTGTGGTGGTGGAGGGGATATTGATCGGCACGCAGAAGGGGCGAACCCGGATGCAGGCCGCCACTGATATCGTGACCCAAACCAAATGGCCACTGCTTGGCGCAACGGTGATTGCGGTCACCGCGTTTGCTCCAATTGGTTTGTCTGAAGATTCAACGGGCGAATACTGTGGCACTTTGTTCACGGTGCTATTGATTTCATTGATGCTGAGTTGGTTTACTGCCATCTCGATCACGCCGTTTTTTGCCGATATCTTCTTCAGAGGACAGAAGGTTGATCCCGATAACGAAGGCAAAGATCCATACAACGGGATGGTTTTTGTTATCTATAAAAACTTCCTTGAGTTCTGTATGAAACGCGCGTGGCTAACCATGATCGTTCTGGTGATTGGTTTAGGTGCGAGTGTGTACGGTTTTGGCTTTGTGAAACAAGCATTCTTCCCATCTTCAACTACTCCGATGTTCCAAGTGGATGTTTGGATGCCAGAAGGTACGGATATTCGAGCAACTAATACCAAGTTGAGAGTGCTTGAGAGTTGGTTGTCGGAACAAAGTGAAGTTGAACATATCACGACCACGGCCGGTAAAGGTCTGCAGCGTTTCATGTTGACCTACTCACCCGAGAAGAGTTATAGCGCGTATGGCGAAATCACGGTTCGTGTGACAGATTATCAGGTACTTGAAGGGCTGATGCGTCGCTTCCGTGAACACGTTGACAGTCAGTTCCCTGAAATTGATTACAAACTTAAGCAAATTGAATTAGGCCCTAGTGGCGGTGCGAAAATTGAGGCTCGAATCGTCGGTTCAGACCCAACCGTGCTACGTTCAATCGCAGCTCAAGTTATGGACATCATGCGTGCTGATGACGGAGCATTTAACGTTCGTCATGATTGGCGTGAAAGAACTAAGGTATTAGAGCCTCAGTTCAATGAAAGCCAAGCGCGTCGTTATGGTATTACCAAGTCTGACGTTGATGATTTCCTAGCGATGTCTTTCTCTGGTAAGTCGATTGGTGTGTATCGTGATGGTACTACGTTGATGCCTATTGTGGCTCGTTTACCTGAAGATGAGCGAGTTGATATTCGCAACATCGAAGGTATGAAGATTTGGAGCCCGGCATTAAGCGAATATATTCCGTTGCAGCAAGTGACGCTTGGCTACGAATTGGAATGGGAAGATCCACTTATCATCCGTAAGAACCGTAAGCGTATGCTGACGGTAATGGCCGACAACGACCTATTGGGTGAAGAAACGGCTTCGACGTTACAGAAACGCTTACAGCCACAAATTGAAGCGATTGAGATGCCACCGGGTTATTCGTTGGAGTGGGGTGGTGAATATGAGTCATCTGCTGATGCACAAGCGTCTCTGTTTACCACTATGCCGATGGGTTACCTGTTCATGTTCTTGATTACCGTGTTCTTGTTCAACTCGGTCAAAGAACCGCTAATTGTTTGGCTAACGGTTCCATTAGCGCTAATCGGGGTAACGACAGGCTTATTAGCCTTGAATACACCATTTGGCTTCATGGCATTGCTAGGCTTCTTGAGTTTATCCGGGATGCTACTTAAGAACGGTATCGTACTGCTTGACCAAATTGAGATTGAGATGAAGTCCGGTAAAGATCCATATGTAGCGGTTGTTGATGCGGCACTGAGTCGTGTTCGTCCGGTATGTATGGCTGCGATCACCACCATTCTTGGTATGATCCCTCTACTACCGGACATCTTCTTTAAACCAATGGCAGTAACCATCATGTTTGGTTTAGGCTTTGCGACTGTACTCACGCTAATCGTAGTACCTGTGCTGTATCGTTTATTCCATAAAATTGAAGTGGCTTAACGTCAACTAACCTTTGAAATAATGCCCCTAATTGGGGCATTATTTTTATGTACGATTACTAAAAGAGACTATCGAAATGGAAGCGAATACAGTGGATAGAACGTGTGCATGGGCGCTTAAACATGAGCTTGAAAGGGAGTACCACGACGCAGAGTGGGGAGTGCCTGTTTATGATGACCAAGTTCTGTTTGAGTTCATTACTTTAGAAGGCGCTCAGGCGGGTCTTAGCTGGATTACGATCCTTAAAAAGCGTGAAGGCTATCGTGCTGCATTTGATAATTACGATTTAAACAAGCTAGCTGAGTTGAATGAAGACAACGTGCCTCATATCATTGAAAACTTCGATGTGGTTAAGCATAAGGGCAAGATCGCCTCTGTATACGGTAATGCTCGAGCAACACTTGAACTCCAGAAAGAGTTTGGCTCTTTATCAAATGCTTTGTGGCAATTTGTCGATAACAAGGTGATAGAAAACAACTGGACTGAGATGTCTCAAGTTCCCGCTTCTACCGAGCAATCTAAAGCAATGAGTAAGTTTTTGAAAAAAAGAGGCTTTAAGTTTGTAGGGGAAACAATCTGTTACGCGTTTATGCAAGCGACAGGTATGGTTAATGATCATTTAGTCGGTTGCCCACACAAATAAAGTGTTATTTATTTCAGCGGAACAATCACTTAGAAATTGAAAAATTCATAGCCATTTTTTCATCGCTCTGAGATCTTTAAGTGGATGTGCTTTAAGGTTCAATATTGGCTTTGAAAGCTTCTGGACTATGAGCGGTTTGTATTATGAGCTGAAGTATCTGAATATGAGTATTTTGAGTTATGCTTTAAACAGAAAAAGGCAGGAATATCCTGCCTTTTTTGCATATTAGACCTATCGTCTCAGATTAAATCAGAGCGCTATAACGTTCTAATCCCGCCTCTAGATCAGCAATCAGGTCATCAACATCTTCTAACCCAATATGAACACGTATCAAGGTACCTTCGAAATTAGGATTGGCAACAGTTCTCAAGCTGTCAAAACTGCTTGGTTCGTTAGCTAGAATCAAACTTTCAAATCCACCCCAAGAGTAACCCATACTAAAATGTGTCATTCCATCAAGTAACGCTGTCGTCGCTTTGATATTAGAGTTGTTTAGTACAAAAGAGAACAAGCCATTACCGCCAGTAAAATCTCGTTTGAAGAATTCATGGCCTGGGCAAGACTCAAGAGCAGGGTGACGAACGTGGTTAACTTCAGGACGAGTCTCTAACCATTTTGCGACCTTCAAGCTGCTTTCTGCGTGTTGGCGTAGACGCACATCAAGAGTACGAATGCCGCGAAGCCCTAAATAAGCATCATCAGGTGAGACACATTGCCCCATCAAGTAACTTTGCTCTCTTAGTTGATCCCAGCATTTCTCATTGGCGACTGCCGTACCTAGCATCACATCAGAGTGACCCACGATGTATTTGGTCGCTGCTTGAATCGAGATATCAACACCAAAATCAAACGGTGAGAAGTTCACGCCAGCCGCCCAAGTATTGTCTAGCATAACGATGATGTCATGTTCATGAGCGATACGCGCTAGTGTTGGAATATCCTGCACTTCCATGGTGACAGAGCCTGGAGACTCAGTAAACAGCACCTTAGTGTTTGGCTTGATAAGGTCTTGGATACCTTCACCAATCGTTGGCTCGTAGTAAGTTGTCTCTACCCCCATCTTTTTCATGATGGTGTCACAGAAATCACGAGTAGGTTCGTAGCAGGTGTCAACCATTAAAATATGATCACCTGTTTCTACAAAAGAGAGAATGGCATTCGAAATTGCTGCTGTACCACACGGGTACAGTGCACAACCCGCGCCGCCTTCTACTTCAACCATCGCATCTTGGAAGGCAAAATGAGTGTTGGTTCCACGACGTCCGTAAAAAAGGGTCTTGTTAGCGCGGTTAATCGTAGCTTTACGCTTCTCTTCTACTGAGTTAAATACGACAGTTGAAGCGCGTTGTACTGGTGGGTTAACAACACCATTGGTCCACTTCTTATCACGACCGGCAGTGATAAGTTTAGTGGTTTTGTTCTCGGACATGCTGTGAATTCCTTATCAATCGGTTATGTCCTATTTAAAACATGCCAAGAGTGTTCAAAGCAAGAGCGGAGCGGGGATTTTTGCGCTTTTCTTACGATTTTTAACCTTTCACTCAGTTAACAGTGAAAGGTTAAAAATGATCGATGGGGAAACAACGAGCCATAATCGACTCATTGCTGGAATTATAGGAGTGGGTTGAACAAGTAGAACAGCCTCTCAAAGAAGCGATTACTAAGGTTTCTTTGCTCCCACTGTTCTAACTCTACAGAGTGGGATGAAGAGATATAAGATTTCTGCAGCTCAGACAGTTTTTGCGTGAAATGCACATCATCCACAGCCAGAGTCACTTCAAAGTTGAGCCACAAACTGCGCATGTCGATATTGACGGTTCCGATCAAGCAAAACTCTTCATCGATCACTACCGATTTGGTATGAAGAAGGCCACCGTAAAATTCATAGATCTTCACGCCAGCTTCAAGCAACTCGGTATAAAACGCACGAGAAGCCCATTTAACCATTAGTGAATCGTTATTGTGTGGAATGATCAGTTCTACAGTTACGCCGCGTTGAGCTGTCATCTTAAGTGTTTCGAGTAAGTCAGCACTTGGCACAAAATAAGGTGTAGTAATACGTACAGAATGATTCGCTTGATTGATGGCGATGGTCAGTACTTGTAAGATCAAATATTCCGGCATGCCAGGGCCAGACGGCACTACTTGAACCGGATGATGTGTCATGATTTCTTCAACTGGGCATTCAGGTATATCAGGGAGAATGCGTTCACCAGTCTCAACTTCCCAATCCCAGCCATGAATAGCGGATAACACATTAACGGTTGGCCCAGTCACTCTGACCATTACATCAATCCACTGACCAACGCCGGAACTTTGTTTGAAGTGAGCAGGATCGACCATGTTCATTGAACCCGTATAGGCGATAGTCTCGTCAATCACAATGATTTTGCGGTGTTGTCTTAAATCTAGGCGACGTAAAAAAATACGCCATGGGCTCACTTCTAGTGCTTGTACGACTTGAACGCCTGCGTCCTTCATCATTGACTGCCAGTGGCTTTTGAAAAAGCGAGGGCTACCGGCTGAATCGAGCAAAACTTTAACATCTACGCCACGTTTTGCAGCGCGAATCAGCGCAGAGGCAACCGAATCGGTCAGGCCACCTGGATGCCAAATATAGAAAACCATCTTGATACTGGTTTGTGCATTTTCTATATCTTCGATAATTGCGTGTAGGATCTCGTTTGGTGAAGATTGCAGCGATAGAGTGTTTCCACTGAGTGCAGGGATGCCCATTCGATTGTTACAAAGCTCGTCAATCTTATGGATAGGGGAGCCGACTTTCCCTGGTTGGTGAAGTTGGCAATCATTCAATTGACGGAACCAGTCGCCGAAAGGGGTAAACATACGATGAGCGCGTTCAGCCCTTTTTCTGCCTAGGTTTAGCTCACCAAAAAGGAAGTAACAAGCTACACCAACAATCGGGATAATGTAGATAACCATTAGCCAAGCAAGAGAAACGCTGACAGAGCGTCGTTTTAGTACAACACGAAACGTCACACCGGCTACGAGAACCCAGTACAAAACAACAGAGGCCAAAGTTAAAAAATGATAAAGCTTATCCACATTGAATACTCGAAAAAAGAGACACTTAGATAGTAATGCTATTTAACGGATATGGGAATTTAAGGAATCAACTATTTACAAAATAGAGCAAAAGATGTAAATAGGTTAAAGTTGTTAATTTTTGGTCAACTTAAGAAGAAAACGATTGTTTTGTATGAAAAGTCGGCATTTAACCATAAAAATTTACATCTTTAACGAAATTTGTACGGTATGCTCTTCCAATTTTATTCTTAAACTGGTTTACTTGCTAGACAACGAGCGTCAATCAAATCTTTTAGGTGTGTAAATTTATTTATACACCTTCCTTTTAAAGACGCCACCCAAAGCAAAACACAACATCACATAACACAAAAGTTTGGAGTACACGTGGCTACTAGTAATACAACCACAACACCCCGCGATACCTGGGGTTCGAAGTTAGGATTCGTAATGGCTGCAGCAGGTTCTGCTGTTGGCTTAGGTAACATTTGGAAATTCCCATACACAGCAGGCGAAAGTGGCGGTGGTGCATTCGTTGCCATTTACCTGTTTTTTGTAATTTTTATTGGTTTCAGTGTCATGCTGACTGAATTTGCGATTGGCCGTCATACGCAAAAATCAGCAGTAGGTGCATTTAAAACAACTGACCGTCGTTGGACGTTCGCTGGCGTTATCGGCGTATTCAGTGGTCTACTTATCATGGGTTTCTACCCAGTAGTAGGCGGTTGGTCAATCGCATACATCGGTAAAATTGCAGGTGGTCTTCTAGACGCACCAGAAGCAATTGGTGATAGCTTTGGTGGCTTTATCTCAAACCCAGTTCAACCACTAATGTGGATGGGCTTATACCTACTACTTAACGTTGTTATCGTTATGAAAGGTATCTCTGGTGGTATTGAGAAAGCAGGTAAGATTCTGATGCCGCTTCTTTTCATTATCCTTATTGTAGTATCAATCAAAGGCATTATGCTTCCGGGCGCGATGGCTGGTCTTGAGTTCCTATTCAGTCCTGACTTCTCTAAAGTAGACAGCAATGTAATCCTAGCCGCTCTAGGTCAAGCATTCTTCTCTCTAAGTCTTGGTATGGGTTGTATGATGACATACGGTTCTTACCTTAAGAAGAAAGAGAACCTAGTTCAGACAACAGCAATGGTAACCGCAATGGATACTGGTGTTGCTATTCTAGCTGGTGTTGCAATGTTCCCTGCAATGTTCGCGTTCGGTATGGAACCTGCAGCGGGCCCTGGTTTAGTATTCGTTGTTGTTCCTCAGCTATTCGCTGAAATGGGCGGCGTAATCGGTCTTCTATTTGCTCTTATGTTCTTCGTTGGTTTGAGTGTTGCGGCACTAACATCTTCAGTATCTCTACTTGAAGTTGTGGTTTCTTACCTAATCGATGAGAAAGGCATGAAGCGTGTAACAGCGGTACTGTCTGCAAGTGTTGTAATGGCGATTCTATGTATCTTCGCTTCTCTATCACTTGGCGGCTTCGGTCCAACACTGTTTGATACTGGCGCGTTCGACATTTTCGACCTACTAACGGATAAGATTTTCCTAGCGGTTGGCGGTATGTTGGTATGTATCTTCGCTGGTTGGAGACTAAACCGTGCAGACCTAGAGAAAGAAATCACTAACGACGGTGAAGTCTCTTTCCCACTATTTGGTCTATGGTACACACTAGTTAAGTACATCATCCCTGTAGCTATCGCAATCGTTGCGTTCATGGGTATCTCTTCTGGCTTCGATAGCGGTAAAGGTGCAATCATGCTACTAGGTATTGGTATCATTGCTGGTTTTGCGCTGATTTCTAAGAAGTTCTAATCGCAAGATAAAGTAATTTGATAAACGGGAGCTCATTAGCTCCCGTTTTTTTATGTCTGGAACTTAATTATCTAAGAAAAATAACCATTAAAGGTATCCGTCTGATAGCCGATATAAATGGAACGAATAGCTGTTAGAGCTATATTTTGATTTAGGTAGGTGTTGTTTGAAATTGTCAGTGAGAAAGAAACTGTATGCCGGTTTTGGCTCTATATTGGCGGTGCTTGTCACGTTAGTCGGTATTGTATGGATGGAAGTTATTGGCGCTCATAAGAGCGCCGATGAGATTAGATTAGATGATGTACCGGGTACCGTTACCTACCTTGTTTTGATCGATGAAGCTGGAGATGTCTATCGAGATGCTCTGGGTGCAATCACTCTGGTCGATAATGCACTCAATGATTATCGAACCAACAAGAACGAATTTGCTCAAGCTATCGAGCAGGCTAAGCGTTTGGAGAGTAGAGGTTCGGAAGACCACCGCCGTATTCAGCGAATTGAAGACCTGATGGGGCGTTTCACTCAAGAGTTTGAATCAAAGCTTGTGCCGAAGATCAATGATGAAGCTGCGCTACTAGCCAATATTCAACAGCTACGATCTTTGTATGAGAGCAATCTTATCCCTATTGAGAACTTACTGGATCAAGCGTCAGCAAGTGAGCGCGCAGATACAGAACAGTCACTACTGACACTAACCGACACGTTTACTACCATCGAGCGCACCATCATGGTGTTGTCTGCTATTGCGATTGTCTTTGGTTGTGTGATTGCGTATCTATTGTCTAGCTCTATTACCAATCGTCTTACTCGTGTAGAACAAGTAGCACGACGTGTAGCAAATGGTGACCTAACGGCAGGCGACATTATTGATGATTCTGGTGATGAATTGGCTGAACTGGCTAAGTCGATTAACCAGATGCAGAAGTCGTTAGTGGACTTATTAGGTTCTATCTCTTCTGTGACCCATGAAGTTCAATCTGTTACGGGCGAACTATCTTCTATTAGTCAAGACATCGTAACGGGCGCTTCTGCTCAAGCTGATAAGGCCAACTTAATTGCAACGGCTGCTGAAGAGTTAAGCTTGACCATTTCAGAAGTGGCGCAGCAGGGCACGTCTACTTATGAAGAAGCACGTCGCTCAGAAACCTCTGCAGAAGATGGCCGCAACGTGATTGTTGAGATGGTGGCGAGTATTCAACAAGTGTCGACTCAAATGAGCGATATGTCGTTGCAAATGAATACTCTAGGTTCTCACGGTGAGCAGATTGGTAGCGTTATCAAGGTAATCGAAGACATTGCTGAGCAAACTAACCTGTTAGCTCTTAACGCTGCGATTGAGGCTGCGCGTGCAGGCGAGTTTGGTCGTGGTTTTGCTGTGGTAGCCGATGAAGTGCGAGCGCTAGCAGAAAGAACAACCAAAGCGACACGAGAAGTCTCGGGCATCATTCAATCGATTCAATCGGGCACTCAAGAAGCGGTGACTTACACTCAAGATAACTGTCGTTTAGTTGAGATTGGTGTTGAGCAAAGCTCAGGTGCTGTTTCGGCTCTAGAAGCGATTGTGAGCGGTGCGGGCAATGTACAAAGCATGGTTAACTCTATTGCGACTGCGGCAGAAGAACAGACGGCTGTGACCAAAGAAATTGCAGCGGACATTACCGCGATTAGCGATATCTCTGAGCAATCTCTGCAGCTAGCAACTCGTAGCTCCGAAAATACATCAGGCTTGAACGCTAAGGTTGCTGAGCTAGAAGCATTAGTTGGTAAGTTTAAACTGGGGTAAAGCGGTAGCTTGGTTCTATTTACCTATTGGTAATCGAGTAAAGACCACGCACTGATCGCTAGTTGCTGAAAAGAAGCCCAACGATTCAATATTTATTGAGTGAGTTGGGCTTTTTCGTAGCTGGAATCTGGGTTCAGACGAGGTATACTCCACGTTCTACAATGGAGCTAGCCTTTAATGTTCGATATTCTTCTGAACCACTCTGATTTTTTACTTATCAATAAGCACCCTGGAGTCAGCGTCCACAAAGACGATGGCGATACCATGTTGCTTCAAGAAGTTGCTAAGGCAATTAATGAGCCTAAGCTGTATCTCGTTCATCGACTAGATAAAATGACTTCGGGCATTCTGCTGCTGGCAAAAAATGCGTCGGCGGCGAGCGAGCTTTCACAGCTATTTGCAAAGCGTGAAGTAGAGAAATACTACCTTGCGATCGGTTCTAAGAAGCCAAAGAAAAAGCAAGGTTTGATCTCAGGAGACATGGAGCGCTCACGACGCTCAAGTTGGAAACTTCTGACATCCAAAGAGAACCCTGCGATTACTCAGTTTTTATCAGCAACGGCTGAACCCGGTGAGCGTCTGCTGTTATGCAAACCCTATACGGGGCGAACTCACCAGATCCGTGTCGCGATGAAGTCGATCGGCTCAGCCATTGTTGGTGACCCTATTTATAATCCATCGAGTGAGGCTGACAGAGGTTATCTGCATGCCTTCGCGATTCGATTTGCCTATCAATCACAAGCCTACGAATATGTCTGCGATCCAAGAAGCCTAAACTCCTTGGGTGAGAAGTGGCATCAAGAAACCGTGTCGAACGGTTTGGACAGTTGGCTTGAACCTTGGTCATTAACTTGGCCAAAGCTAAACACTAAGTGAGTGAAATAATGGAAGCATCAGCTTTACCTCTGTTTTTTAGTCATATTGAACAGCAACTTAATGAAGTACCAAACGAACTACGCCGTATTTTCCACGGGCGCGGTAAGTTTTGGCCTGGTCTAGAGCAACTGACATGTGACTGGGTTGATGGACAGCTACTGGTTAACGTGTTTAAAGAAGTCGACGATGAATTCTTGTCATCTCTTAAAGCTGGATTGGTTGAACTCACCAACAAAGATATCTGGCAATCAAAGCAGGGCACAAGCATTGTTCTGCAACACCGTTATGCCGATGGTGCGCCTTCAGAGGTTCTATGGGGTGAGTTGAATGACTCTCCGGTTGTGGTTGAGCATGGCCTTAAGTACCAATTAGACATTGGCCGTAATCAGAACTTCGGTTTGTTCCTAGACATGCGTAATGGTCGTCAGTGGGTACAAGATAATGCCAAGGATAAGAACGTTCTTAACCTGTTTGCATACACTTGTGGTTTCTCTGTCGCGGCTATCGCTGGTGGCGCTCGTCAATGCATGAACGTGGACATGTCACGTGGCTCGCTAAACAAAGGTCGCGATAACCACCGTCTGAATGAACACGATATGCGCTCGGTTAACTTCCTTGGCTACGATATCTTTAAGTCGTGGGGGAAAATCAAGAAGGGTGGTCCTTACGAGCTCGTTATCATCGATCCACCTTCGTTCCAAAAAGGCAGCTTTGCTCTAACCAAAGATTACAAAAAAATCTTACGTCGTTTGCCTGAACTTCTAACTGAAGGCGGTGAAGTGATTGCGTGTGTGAACTCACCAGCAGTATCACCAAACTTCCTGATTGAGACGATGGCAGAAGAAGCACCAAGCGTTGAGTTCATTGAGCGTCTGGACAACCCGCCTGAGTTTGTCGATGTCGACCTTGATTCAAGCCTAAAGGTATTGAGGTTTAAAATCACGGCTTCAGCTGAAGCTTGATGTCATGATTTAGCGGGCATTATCCATACTAATATAGAAAACGCCGCTCACAATGAGCGGCGTTTTTATAGGTGCAAGAAACTAACTCATTTATTAACTAGCTTGGTTTTTTAGTGTCTGAAAACCAAAATAAATACGCATGAACGTGGTTAGCCAACAAGCTGCACCAAAGGTGTAAGCGATAACCGCAAAGTGTTGAGGCCAAATACAGAAAGCAATGAAACACGCGATGGTTTCTGTACCTTCGGTTAACCCCGACATGTAATAGAGAGACTTATGTTTATAGACTGGGTTTTCAATACCTCGCTTACCAGCCATAACCGCAAACGCTAAAAAGCTGCTGCCTGTGCCGATAAAAGAGAAAATCAAAAATGCACCGGCAATGGCGTTGTGTTCTGGGTTGGCAATGACAAATCCAAAAGGGATCAGCGAGTAGAATAGGAAATCTAGGCTGATATCGAGGAAACCGCCCGCATCACTAATGCCTTGGATTCGAGCCAAGGCTCCATCAAGCCCATCACATACTCTATTAAACACAATGAAGCCTAACGCCCACTCATATTGTTGAAATGCCAACGCTGGAAACGCTAAACACCCAATCAGAAATCCGAATAACGTGGTTTGATTGGCCGTGATACCCAATTGGTTTAGTAACTTAGCAGACTGATTTAATGGCCACTTAATGACCTTAATGGAGTACTTATCCAGCATGGTTACTTCTCCATGGCCAAGACAGTACTTCTGCCCCTTGAGGTACATCGGCTTCGTCGTGCGTGACCATTAATGTAGGGATATTCGCTTTGGTCAGCTGTTCGAAGACCCAATCGCGAAATTGTGCTCTGAGCTCTTGGTCTAACTTACTGAACGGTTCGTCAAGCAGGGCGAGTTTAGGCTTGGCTAACAACATACGAGTCAAGCTTATTCTTGCGCGTTGACCGCCGGATATTTGATCCGGGAAAGATTCAGCTAAGTGAGTTAGCTCTATGTCTTTTAGTGCAGCCATTGCTTGTTTTTGGCGAGCGGAACCTTTAACAGAGTTCGGTAACGAAAAGGCCAAGTTTTCCCATACTTTGAGGTGCGGAAACAACAAGTCATCTTGAAACAAAATACCGACTTCACGCTGATGTGATGGAAGCTCGTCGAGCTGAATATTGTTCAACACAACGGTGCCAGAGTACGAAAACTCTTCACTTAAGTGACCAGCAATCGCATCCAGTAAGGTCGACTTTCCGCAGCCACTCGGCCCCATCAAAGCCAGTATTTGGCCAGATTCTAATGTGACGTTTAGCGCTGAGAACAGCGAATCTCCATCGGTTTTACGGATGGCGAGGTCGTTGAGGTACAGACTCATTACTTAGGAAACCTTTAAAAGTAAGACGGCGATATCTGAGTTGAAGTCGGCTGACTAATATCGCTAAAGAGAAAAAGAATAGAGGCAATAGGGCCTGCCAAATGGCATAGATTGCTGTCACCCTGCGGTCGAAACCACTGGTAAGTGCAACGGCTTCTGTGGTGATCGTGCTAATACGGCCCGCGCCGAGCATTAATGTTGGAAGGTATTGGGCCAAACTCACGCTGATCCCGACCGCCCAAGCAAAGGCAATCGCAGGAAGCAAGATTGGTAGTTTGATCGAATACCAACTCTGAAATGGCGATTTACCTAGGCTCAGCGAGGCTTTAATCAACCCATCATTGAAGCTTTTCCACGGGCCATCCAAAGACAGATACACGAACGGGAAAGCAAAGAAAACATGCGCCCAAATCACCCAGAACTCATAGGCACTACTGCCGATGTAGAGGGTCGTGACTTGCATACCAAACAACACTGAAAGCTGTGGTATTAGCATTGGAATAGCGATAATGAAGCCCGGAACTTGCCACTTGTATTTGATTCTGTATTCGTGAGCCACCAGCGCAAGCAACAAAGCGACTGAAGCGGCAATCAGACCAATCCATAAGCTTTGACCCACAGTACTCATGATGGCATCCCACTCGAACTCCCAGAAGCGCATGCTGTAGCGGCTCGGCAGTAAATTAGGGAAGCGCCAACGCTGAGCAACGCTCCAAATTACCATTAAAGGAATGATCAGCAGTGAAAGGCTAGCAAGGACAGTGAATACCGTTTTCCCCGGAAGGTTTGCCCCTGTTCTTCCGGAATACTGCCAAGTTCGAAAGTACTTAAGAACCGCCCATTCAACTAAACGCGCCAAGGCGATGATCAACGAAGCTAAACCAAACAAAACGATGGCACCAGCAGCAGCTCGCGGAAGTAGGTTAAGATCCGGATCGTTGAACCATTGCCATACCAAAACGGCAAAGGTCGGCGGGTTGGTTGGGCCTATGATCAAAGCAATATCGACAACCGAGACACTGTAAGCGAGTACCGCCAGCATTGGGAAACGAAGCTTGGTAAACCATTGTGGGAAAATACATTTCCACCAGATCTGAGCGCGGCTGTAACCGAGCGATGCACTGACCTTGGTGATACGCTCTACATCAATTTGCTGAAGTATCGAAATGCTCATCAGCAATAAGAAGGGGACTTCTTTGAGTGCGAGCATAATAATTAAGCCGAACGCGTATGGGTCTTTCACCAATAACGCCAATTCAGAGCTGGTAGCCGATTCGCCGAGCAAGTGATGTACCGCTCTTGCGCCAAGCCCCGTTGGACTAAACAGAAAAGCAAAGCCGATAGCGAAAGCTACATGTGGAATGGCAAGCATTGGCGATAGCGTAAACTCAATCTTTCTCCAAAACTTGTTTCCCCAAGAGGCTTGAAGAATACAAAAGGTCAGGAAGCAGGCTATATAGCTGCTTGCAATTGCTGAACCTAGGCTTAAGCCAATAGAGTGCCAAGCCCCTTCCCATTGAAAGACTTGGCTAAAACCGTTGAGTGTCGGCTCCTCTAAACCAAGGGGCGGGATGAAACTCAGTGACGAAGCCACGACTCCCGCTACCCCAGGAATGGTCGGGATAATGCATACAGCTATAACAACAAAATATAGAGCGCGTAGCATGAAGACTAGTTACCGTATCGCTTAAGCCACTCTTTCTCGAGCGCGTTTTGCCAGCTAGGGTGTGGTTCATCAACCGATTTAAATTGCTGGGTGTTTTTAGCGCTGCCAGTCAGGTATTTGCTGCTCAGAACCGAAGGATCGCCCCAAACATTGAGGTCACCCTTGCGAGACTGTGCTTCCGGGCTCAATAAGAAGTTAATGGTCACTTGAGCACCTGCGGTTGCATTGGCATTCCAAGGAATCGCCAGGAAGTGAATGTTAGATAGAGCGCCGCTTTCTAGAGCATAAGCCTTAGTGGTTTCGGCTAAGCGACCACTGGCTTGTGCTGAATAAACAGAGTTTGGATTAAACGTAATCGCGAGATCGATCTGTCCGTCATCCAGAAGTTGGATGCTTTCCGATGTGCCTGCTGGGAATTGTTTGCCACCGCGCCAAGCCACTTTATGGAATTTATCTAAGTAAGCCCACAGTGGTGCCGTCACTTCTTGGAAGTTGTCTTCTGAAACCGGCTGAGCCAGTGCAGGGTTATTGTTTGTTAGTTCAATCAATAGAGACTTAATGAAGCTCGTGCCATGAAATTCTGGTGGGCGAGGGTAGCTTAAGCGATTTGGGAAAGCTTGAGCGTAGCTCAACATCTCTGAAAACGATTGTGGCGGGTTGTGTAGTGTCTCTTGATCGTGAATGAACACAAGTTGTCCCACGCCCCACGGTGCTTCCAAGCCTTCTGTCGGCTCTGAGAAATCAACATCAATCGGCAGAGACTTATCGACATACTGCCAATTTGGAAGTGACTCTGTAAATGGCCCAAACAATAGCGCGTTGTCTTTCATCGAGCGGAAGTTCTCGCCATTAATCCAGACGATATCGACGCTGCCTTCACTGTTCTTTCCTGCTGCTTTTTCAGCAAGCAGTCGAGTGGTGGTTTCCGCAATATCGGTCACTTTCACATGCTTTAACGTGACACCGTAGTCACTTTGTAATTTCTTGCCTGCCCACTGTAGGTAACGATTGATCTCTTGGCTTCCGCCCCAAGCGTGAAAGTAGACAGTTTCTCCCTCTGCCTGCTGTTCTATTTGGTTCCAGCTGTCGGTGGATGTTGCTTCATCAGCATAAATGGTTGCGCTGTATGCAACGGTTGCCATGATTCCTAACGTACTTACTATCTTGTTCATAAACTTTTCCATTTGGTAGTGAACGGGCAAGAGCATTGTATTTTCGAACTCCCTAGTGCGTATTGACCCTTCGTGGTTAACGAAAGATCAACATGCCCTAATAGTTATTCTATCTGTTTCTGAAATAAATTCTAATTCAACAGTAAATTCAATCAATTACTTGAGAATAAGCAGGGAGTTCGCGGTCGAGTTTTGTTCGATACGTAATCATCTCGAAAACTCGACAGACTCTAGGCTTTTGCCATCCTAGCAACAGACCGCTGAACCGTTGAATTTATTGCATCTAAATGAGAGATTTTTGAGGTTTATTGGAGGTTGGTACGAAAAGTCGGCGATGAGCGTCAATTTTGAAGAAGTAGTGAGGGCAAGCTGACAATAAAAAAGGAGCCATCAGGCTCCTTTAATCAGTATTTGGTTTCGATGACGGATTAGTTTACCCAGTCACGAATTGTGTACGTTAGCGTGTGTACATCGTTTTTCAGTACTAGCGTATCGTTTGTTAGCGTTACGTCGCTCCACTCGCTTAGAGTAGCAGAAACCGATTGTTCGATTTCCATCGCAGAGCCGTGACACATTTTCATTGTCATGCCCATTTGCTTGATACGGAATTGACCGTCTTTCAGCTCGCCTTGACCGAAGAAGTTGTTACAACCAGCCATGCCGTTTGCAGTCATCTTTTCGCCGATCTCTAGACGAGGAGCTGCTTGGTCTTCGCTTTTCACAATGTCCTTGCCATCAATTTGCGCAAGTTCCCAATTATGGTGCTGTAGATCGGTTGGTGTTACTTGCATCGCGTTGTCACCTGTTGTTGTGCATGCTGCTAGCATCATAGGTAAAGCGGCTACTGCTAGTAATTTTTTTGAACTAAACTTCATATTATAAGGCTCCAAAGGAAAGAACGAAGTTACCGGATAAGTGTAACTTGATGGGTTCAAAGTATAGTTTACAAAACACTATATGTGTCAGTATAAGGTCATAGTTTAGTATGGATTTCACGAGCCAGGCGACAAATTAATCGCTTATTTTTGAGAGAGTAAGCGTAATTTTGAATGTGTAAGGAGGCATGGTGGAGCAGTTAGAGTTTTTCCAAGTTCCAAGCCCTTGCGTTGGGGTTTGTTCAAGCGATGACAAAGGCTATTGCAACGGTTGTATGCGCAAGAGAGAAGAGCGCTTTAATTGGATGTCGATGACACCGTCAGAACAATTGCACGTGATAAAGCTGTGTCGTCAGCGCTATAGAAGAAAAATAATGAATCAAAAAAACTTGATTGGTAAGCAGGTCGATGAAGAGGGAAATACCAGTCCCCAAAGAGATCTTTTTGGCTAAAGAGGAAGTATTTAGATTTTATTTAACTCCGAAGTAACTATTACTTTACATAATGGTTGGGGTGTAATATTAAAGTAGGTACCTTTGTACCTGAAGGAGTGGTGTCGGTATGAATAAAAAGAACGTAAAAATCAAAAAAGAGCCAGTCAAAGCACTTGACCGAAAACCGATCGGGGCAAAAGATGACCCTGAAGAGACTCCGCGTGATTGGCATTCGATGTCAGAAGAAGAACGAATGGAAATCCTTTCTCACCTCTCAGACATGCCTTTCCAATAACACCACTGGTTCTTCAGAGCCTTTCTTAAAGCTCAGTTTTCAGAAACAAAAATGTGATTAAACAAACATGTGATTCGCTTTCGTTACACCACGATGGTACGTGCAAAATGTATCATCGGCCTCGGTGGTTTTACTGTGAATCTTAATGTTTGTGATCACTTCTACCGCCCCTGCATCGTAGCAAGCTTGTTCTGCTTTTTTAACGATATCGAGTAATTGGTTGAGTTCACCTTTCATCGTAGTTTCCATCGCACCGACTTGGAAAGGCACATCGGCAGCTTTCACAACTTCAATGGCTTTATCAACCACTTCGAAGTTGTTGCCTTCTTTAACGCGAGGTATCACTTGGAAGGCAACCATCACTTCTTTTTCTCTTTTTAACTCAGACACTTTCTGCTTACTCTAGGATAGGGAATTGTTGCAGATGATAGGTTAATTCGGAGACGAATTCTACAGCGATTATGCTGGTTGGATTACTCTCTTTGTCCTACTTGTTACCCCAGTGGTCACTTACCCAACCACCTATGTGCTCATCAAAATGACTGCCACTGAACCTCTGGTTGCGTTCAACCGAAGTATCACAATCATCTTTATTATCTATTAGGGTTTGTATGTAGTTTGCCATCGGGTCATTGGAACGTTGACGATCTCGGCGAGTTGCCACTTCCTTAATCAGTTGTAATCGATATGTAGAGCTAGCACGTTTCATTTCAATGACCTCCTGTTGTAGACACTAATAGAAAAATCTAGTTGCTAGATATAGGGGCGTCAACGTGATTTAAGAGTATTTTTTTTGAGCAACCAAGAATCAATACGTTGGCATCATAATTCACAAAAGTGTCATTTAAGTTGGCAACTTTAGGGAAGTTTTTGGGTGTGAATTTGTATTTTGTTGCATATAAAAAAGGTTCATCGCG